>CAZAHQ010000341.1:0-4847 GCA_964484415.1 uncultured Acidobacteriota bacterium
CACGACCAGACCCAGCAAGTCAGGTGCCACAACGCGGTTGACGACGTGGCCGGCGGTCTGTCTCGCGCTAGCGCGGACGACAGCGAACGATCATGTAGCCAGCGAGATATTTGAACGGCGCGATGTCGGCGAGCGCTTCGACTGCGTAGGCGATGGCAGCAAACCCCGGCCAGGCGTCATTGCTGCGTCGCGAGCGGAAATACTGCAACGGGAAGAGCCACGCGCCGGTCGACCGCTCGACCACGAAGCCGGCGGCCTCGAGTTGTGTACGCAGTTCCGAGAAGCTGGCCCACTGTGTCGGCTCGTCGAATTTCGGTTCGCGTCCGCTGAGCCGCATCAGTTTGCGGATCGTCGCCTTGACCGGGAGTTTGAACGCGCGAATGAAACCGTGCGGCGAGATCCAGTTGTATTGCACCAGGACGAGTGCGCCCTCTCGCTTCAGTACACGACGAATTTCGGCATACGCCTTGTCTTGGTCAGGCAGGTGCTGCACCACCCGCACACAGGTGATGGCATCGACCGAGCGATTGGCAAACGGCAAATCTTGCGCCGATCCCCAAACCAATTCGCACGGAACCGCGGGTGGCTCGGCCTGCTCCCACTGCTTCGCCACCCCGAGCAAACGCCAACTGCGATCCAGGCCGATCAGCTTTTCCGCACGCGGAGCGAGCCAACGCAAGAATCGGCCGTGTCCACACCCCAAGTCCAGAACCAGCGATGGTTTCGCTTCAGGAAAGACGCGCTGCAACGCCTGGGCCTCGACCTCGGTCATGTAGCGACCGAAGCTGCCGCGGAACGCATGATCGTAGTTGGTCTCTTCCCAAAAGCGGGCTTTGCGTTGGGCAAGCAGCGCCTTGTCCGGATCGAGTGTGGTGCTCATGGTTTCTGCACGCGCGACAGTAGTCCGCGGAAGTCGGTGATGAAGGTGTCGGAGCGACGACCCAACTCGGTGAGCAAGGTGTCGTACCAGCTTCGGATCTCGGGGCTTTGTTGCGAGTAAGAGTTGGGGTGCACGTTGATCACCACGAGGCGACCCTCCTCTCGGGCGCGCGCGAAGAGCCGCTGCATGTATTCACGCGCGTGCTCGAAGTCCAAGCCGAGACCGGTTGCCGAGAACAATGTCGAGTCCATGACATGCAAGGGGAATTCGATCACGCCTCCACGCACCAAGCGAGGGCCCGGCAGCGGCATCGTTTCGGGATTGAGCGTCTTGCGCTCCATGACGGTGGAGTCGTAGCGCACGCCCGCGCGAGACAGTCCGTCGAACGCTGTGGAGGTGAGTCGCAAATAGTGCATTCGATTGCCGACGATCGGTGCGCCGCACTCCTGCTGCAGGTCGTGCACTTCCTGCGCGAGTGCCGCGCCATCGTCGCTGTTTTGACCGTGAAGCCCGACCTCGTGTCCGGCCTCGATGAGTGCCCGCGCCAAGGCTCCCGCAGCCGGCAGATCGAATGCCACGCCGCGCCCACGACGCACAGGAATGAACCACGTCGACCTGACACCGGCTCGCTTTTCTGCTGCGAGCAGTTGATCGATCACATTCCAACGATCGGTACCCAACGCGGCCTGCGCGATCCCCCAGTAGCTGTCGAGCGCACGCAGCGGGCGAAATCGGCTGAGCAAGTTTTGTCTCGCGATGTTCGCGGCGTACCGCGCCAGGAAACCATCCACCAGATGCTCGCGCAGACCGAGATGATCGACATCGTGAGACAACACCACGCCCCAACGCGCCCCCGCGGGGTAGAGGATCGGAAGTTCCGCGGAAAGTGCGGGCTCCGGGAGCACGACACTCGGTCGCGAGGAACTGAGTTGGCCGGGTCTCAACATGGGTCGGAAATATGCCGCGACTTCATGACATTTGGGGCTGTTTCTTGCGACAACAAATAGGTATCGTACCGGCCTCATGTGGCTCCTACGCATCGGGGTAGCTGCGCTCAGGACGGGTGATTTGCCCGAGTTCGAGGGAGTGATCGATGTCGACTCGCGTGCTTCGACTGGTAAACGCTTGGCGCGAGAGGAAGAGTTGGGCGGGACTCCGAGCGGTTCTCACCCGCGAGCTTTTCCCTTATTGGATCTACCGCAGCAATGAAATGGTGGTGGTGAGGCTCGATTCCCAATCGATCCGGCCGCTCTCCAGAGACCTGTCCCACATTCGCATTCGTTGGGCCAGCCCCGCGGATGAGCCGTTGTTGCAGCAGATCCGCCCGAGAAGTGCGTCGTACTCCGAACAGATGAACAAGGGGGCCTGGTGCGCGATCGGTGAGATCGACGGCACCCCGGCCAGCTTCAACTTTTATGAGCGCGGCGAACGACATGTGTCACCGGCTAACGGGTACAGCTTCGCGTTAGGGGCCGGCGCTGCGTGGGCGTATGGGATGGAAGTGGCGCCGGCGTTCCGACTCTCGGGGATCTTCCACAAGCATTGGATCGAAGGGCTCGCGCTCTTGGCGTCGCGAGGTGTGCGCCGCGTGTATGGCTCGGTGCAAAACGACAATCCGCTGTCGCTCAACTCACATAAGCGACTGGGGTTCGTGCCGCTGTACCGCTACCGAATCATCCGGGTGTTGGGGCTGGAGTGGTTCGAGGCACGCCCGATGGATGACCCTCGGTTGGCGGGGGCGCGCGGCTTCGGTCGATGGACGGGCTGCGACGCGTAGCGGATCGGTGGACCGGAACGCTCAGCGAAGATCACGAGCCGGCGTCATCGCTGCAGTTCCAAAGCCAAACTGGCGGCGTAACGACTCAGCGCCATGCGTGTCGCTTCGAGATCGAGAGTCGACGGACCGCGCAGGGAGTTGGACGCTTCGTATCGACACGACAACACTTGCAATCGGCCGCGCTTGCGATCGGCCTTCAGATCGACGCGTGCCACCAGCCGCTCCCCGGCGAGTACGGGCAAGCAGTAGTACCCATACGTGCGCTGCGGCGCCGGCTTGAAGATCTCCAGTACTTGATCGAAGGCGAACAGTCGTTTGACCCGCGTGCGATCCCACAACAACGGATCGAACGGAGAAAGCAAGACACCGCAATCGCCTCTCGGCCGCGCCGCTGTCAAGGTCGCTGCGATCTCGCGGTCCTCGGGCGTGATCCAGCCGGCGGTCTGGCGTTTGTCCTCGTCGATCAAAGCGCACGGCATGATGCGGTTCTGCTCGACGAGATTCGCGAGCGCCTGCGACAGTTCCTGACGGCGATTTCTTAGCCGCCATGTGGCGGCCAGGGTACCGATAGTGGCCCAGCCGTGTCCTTGAAGAGCTCTCAATAACAACTGCTGCAAGCTGGTGCGCTTGTCGAACGGTGCCTTGCGCAGCGAGTCTGGAATCACGCGTTCGGCCAGATCGTAGGTGCGTTGGAAGTTCTTGCGCTCACGTACCACCCACTCGCCCCGCGACCAGAGCGCCGTCGCAATCCGATTCGCCGTCTTGATGTTCCACCAACCGCGGCTGCCCGAGCCCTCCATATCGATCGAGCGCAACGGGCCCTCGCTCCGCATCCGCCGGCGCAGTGTGCGCGTCAGTTCAGGATTCTCCCCGAGGACATCGCCCCACCATGGATGATGTTGAAACTCGCGCCGGCGAAACTCGAAGGCGGGATACAACGAAAGCGGCATCCAACTCGCCTCATGCCCCCAGTACTCGAACAACGGCGTGCCTGGCTTCAGGAGTTCTTCGCCCAAGAGCGGGTCGAACCCCGGCAGCCGCGACATCAGCACGATCGCGTGACTGCGCGCACCGGCGATGGAAACGGTGTCCAGTTGTAGATACCCGAACAGGTCGATCACGCGATACGCAGCGGCCGCTGTCGTGCGGCCCCGCCCTCGCACGCGGGACGGAAGGCCCACCAGCTTCGGTTTGAGCAGGCCGGCGCGAACAAGGGCCAAGCGCCGGGCCTCCTTCAGCGAGATCGTCACGGGCAGGAGACTAGCCGTTGAAAGCAGACGAAAAAAGGGCCGAGCCCGCAGGCCCGGCCCTTGTCGCTGACCTCGTCCGTTCGACTACGGACCTTCGACGTTGCAGTTGGACAGTCCCTTCACGATGTAGAAGTAGTTTTGCTGATCGGCACCGACACCGACGTCGTCATGCATCGGCAGCGACGGCTCTCTGAGAATCGCGAAAGTCCCGGGTTGCGGCGACAGACTGCGGAGTACTCGGTACTTCGGGGAATTCGCGGCCGCGTTCCAGGTGAGGCGCAGCACGGCACCGTTGACACGTGCAACGGTCAGTCCCGCCACGGCTCCCGGTGTCGGTTGAGTCGAACTCGTGACCACGGAGCGGGTCACGAGATTGCTGTCGGTAACGCCGCCGTTGTTGGCACCCGACGAACAGGTCTCGTCGTTCTCGGCACGCACGATGTAGTAAAGGGTCGTTCCATTCGGCGCGAGCGTGTCGTTGTACGAGGTGCCGGCGACGCCTTGCGCAATGCGGTTGGCGCTCGAAGGCGTGAAGTTGGGAACGGTATCGCGGAACACCGTGTAGGTGCCGTTATTTCCAGTGCCCCAACCGGGCGCTTGAGTCCAACTCACGGTGACGCCGTTGGCAGCGCAGGCGTCATTGTCGACAGCGCCTGTGATGCCGGCGAACGTCGGCGCGCCGCCGCAAGCGCCGCAGCCGACGAAATCGGGATCGTTGAGACTGTGGACAACGAATCGGTCGACATTCCAACCGGCGCGGTTACCGGATGGACTCGGCCCGCCGAACTGCCTGAACGAGACCTGCAGGTTGGCGTTGTTGTCGGCAAATGCCGAGATGTCGATCTTCTCGAGTGTCCAACTCGACTGCGTGACCCCTGAGATGCTGTCGGAGGTCCAGACGGTTTGATAGGTGGTGCCTTGCTTGGTTTCGACATACGAG
>CAZAHQ010000342.1:0-4840 GCA_964484415.1 uncultured Acidobacteriota bacterium
GCTGTCGGTGAGCAGATCCAAATAGACATCCTCGGAGCGCAGCAAGAAGGTGTTGTAGCCGGCTCCTCGCAAGGCAACCTCGCGCTGCTCGCGCGTGGTGACCTGCAGCGGTTCAACCATCTTGATTTTCCACGGCTCGGCCCAAGACCGACGACCGAACTGCTGACCCATGGTGCGGGGAACGTCGTGCGACACTGTGTCCTCCTGGCGGACACGGTGCATCAGACGGCGAGCCCGCGGTAATGATTCAGATCAGATCGCAAGCCCCGAGAACCGGGATGCGCCAGCGATCACCGCTGCCGAGTTCAGTCCGCGCTGCGCCGCTTGGGCGAGGCGACCGACCCGTAGCGCTCGCGAATCGCCGGCACCAGATACGCCTCGAACGCCTTTTCCAAGTCGTAGTGCGGGGCCAAGCCCCAATCGCGGCGGGCGGCGGAGTCATCGACGTCGGCCGGCCAGGAGTCGACGATCGCCTGACGCTTCTCGTCGACATGAAACGTGATCTCGGCGCCGGGGAAGTACCGCAATGTCATGTCGCGGAACTCCTGCGCCGAGGGGTTGAACGCTGTGATGTTGTAGACCGTGCGTGACAGTGCGGATCGCGGCGATCCCATCAGCGCGAAGATCGCGTCCACAGCATCGGGCATTGCCATGAACGGAATGCGTGCATCGGGACGCACGAAGCAGGCGTACGGCTTGCCCTGAGCTGCCGCATGGATCATCTCCGGTCCGTAGTCGCTGGTGCCTCCCGACGGTACGGTTTCGGCGCTGATCAACCCCGGGAAACGGATGCAGCGAAAATCGACGCGCCCCGATTGATCGACCGCATCGAGTTGCTTGTAGTAAAGCGAGTAGTAGCGACCGATCTGCTCGGTGTACAGCTTGTTGCAGCCGTACATCGTGCGCGGCGTGGTGTAGCTGTCCTCGGCGATCTTGCCCGCGCGGGCCTTGGTCTCGCGATCGGGCAGACCATGCGCGGCGATCGAGCTGGGATAGAAAAACTGCACGACACGCCCGTGGCTGCGCGCCTGCTGCTGGGCGAACTCCAGCAAGTTGAGCGTGCCCTCGACGTTGACCTGGTGCGCCGTCACCGGCGTGAATTCGCCGCGCGTGGAAAGCAATGCCGCGAGGTGGTAAATCGCATCCACCTCGAACTCGGCCAGGATTCCATCGAGCAAGTTCTTGTCCAAGATCGAACCCAGGATGCCGCGCGCCACCAACTTGGCGGTGTCATCGGGCAGCGGTTTGAGGTCGAGGCTGACGATCGGATTCTTCTGCGCGGCTTTGAGTCGTGTGGCCAATGCATGGCCGATTTCGCCGCTCGCACCGGTGATCAGAATGACAGGCTGACGCATCGAGAGACTCCCTGGGCTAGTGAGGCCGCAAAGCCTCAGCCGAGGTCGTCACGGTGTCAAGGCCGATTGGTCACGAGCGCGCGTCAGGGTGGATGCGCGGGCGAGCTAGGGGAGAAAGCGGCCGCGCAGAGATTCAGGAAGCAAGGGGCATGAGTTGCTCGGTGTGACGAACCACCGGCTGCGGCGTGCGGCGAGGGCGTCGTAGATCCTGTCGCCGAGCGAGATCGGCACGAGCCGCAGCAGTGCTGCGATCGCGCTCCAGAAACCGCCCAACGACCGCAGCATCCGGTGCGATGCTTGCCAGCGCTGATAGGTCGAACCATCAGGCATCCATAGCACCACCGAATCGGCGAGTGCGCGGCGCGCATCGGCGGGCACCACGCTCGCGAACGTCTCACCCTGAAGCGGCGCGAAGCGAAATCGCGAGCCGTCATGATCGCGCCTTACCAAAAAAGAAACCAAGCGATGACAAACGCCACAGTCACCGTCGTAGAACACGATCGCATGCCGAGCCGGCAGTTGTGGGCTCAGTCCTTCAGGCATACGCAGCGGCGTTGGCCGTACCGCGGGCTGGCCGAACAGGCGGCGTGGTATCCGCTCGCGCATTCGACCGCGCATCCCGAATCGCGATTCGGCCCGTCGATACCGCAGCTCACTGTCCCCGCCAGTCTTGAAACACCTTCGGCGAGATCTTCGGGTTTCGGCTTCCACGCACTTTGTGAGCCCGAGCCGAACGTGCCGCTGGTAACCGTGGCCACCGCCTCGGCACCGTAGAGCGGGTAGTGGACCAGTTCGATGCCGCCGTAGATTCCCGGTGGTGGCGCCGTGCCGGGGGGGACGACGGGCGCCGGAGCAAGACTCAACACCAAAGAGTTGCTGCCGTCGCTCGATTGGATGCGCAGCACACGATCGTCACCGAACACGATGCTGGCATCGTTGATCACGCCCCCCTTGATGCCGGTGGCGGGGTTTGACGCGGAGAACAGGTAGAGGTGATCGGCTTTGCCGTTGTTGCTGGCGATGTCGTAGTCGTCGATCACGATCGCGACGCGCCACAACTTGTCGGCGAAGTAGCGCACGTCACCGTGTATATCGCGTGGAAACGTCGGCTCTGCTGACTGGGCGGGAGTAGTAACCAGTACCGCTAGCGAAAGCGACGACAACACGGCTCGGTGAAACCAACGATGCCAGTGACGAATCATCCGCTACGCTCCGTAGGCTGCTTTGTGGGCCGTCACGATTCGCTCCACCACGGTCGGGTCGGCGAGCGTGGTGACATCCCCGAGTTGATCGAGTTGATCCTCGCCGATCTTGCGAAGAATGCGTCGCATGATTTTCCCTGAGCGGGTCTTGGGAAGGCCCGGGACGATCAAGATTCGATCGGGCGTCGCAATCGGGCCGATCGCCTGCCGCACCTGTTCCTTCAAGCTACCGACCAGTTCCTGCGGCTCGCTGTTTTCGAACTCCGGTGTGGGGATCACGAAGGCGTAGATCCCCGTGCCCTTGATGTCGTGCGGGTAACCGATGACGGCCGCCTCGGCCACGGCGGCGTGCGCCACCAACGCGCTCTCGATCTCTGCAGTGCCCAGCCGGTGACCGGCCACGTTAAGCACGTCGTCGACACGTCCGGTAATCCAGTAGTAGCCATCCTCATCTCGGCGACAACCGTCACCGGTGAAGTAAAGCCCCGGATACTGCGTGAAGTAGGTGTCGCGAAACCGCGAGTGATCACCGTAGATCGTGCGCGCTTGTCCCGGCCAGGAGCGCCGCAAGCAGAGGTTGCCGGCCACCCCGTTGCCATGCAACTCAACCCCTTGATCGTTGACCAAAACCGGTTCGATGCCGAAGAAGGGGAGCGTGGCGGAGCCTGGTTTGCACGGCGTTGCACCCGGCAACGGCGTGATCAAGATCCCGCCGGTTTCGGTTTGCCACCACGTATCGACCACGGCGCAGCGCGAGTTGCCGACGACGTCGTGGTACCAGTTCCAAATCTCCGGGTTGATCGGTTCGCCGACCGAACCCAACACGCGTAGCGATCGGCGCGAGTACTTCTTGACCCAATCGTTTCCCTCACGGGCGATCGCACGCAGCGCGGTGGGCGCGGTGTAGAACACGTTTACCTTCAGATCGTCGACGATCTTCCAGTAACGCCCGGGATCGGGATAGGTGGGGATCGACTCGAACATGACGGTGGTCGCACCATTGGCCAACGGGCCATAGACGATGTAGCTGTGCCCCGTGATCCATCCGATATCGGCAGCGCAGAAAAACACATCGTCGGGACGCAAGTCGAACACCAAGCTGTGCGTCATTGCCGCGTACGTGAGATAGCCGCCGGTGGTGTGCAAGACCCCTTTCGGTTTGCCGGTGGAGCCGGACGTATACAACGTGAAGAGCGGCGATTCGGCATGCATCCACTCGGCGGGGCAGGTGGATCGTTGTCGAGCCATCTCGCTTTCCAGCCAATGATCGCGGCCCGGCTGCATTGGGGGCTCGAACTCGGTGCGTCGTGCGACAAGCACCGACGAGACGAAGCTCAACCCATCGACGGCGCGATCGACCGTGGTCTTCAGCGGGATCTTCTTGCCGCCCCGCACCCCTTCGTTCGCGGTGATCACCAGCTTGGCGCCCGCATCGACGATTCGTCCGCGCAACGATTCGGCGGAGAAACCTGCAAACACCACCGAATGCACCGCGCCGATTCGCGCGCACGCCAACATCGCGGCGGGGAGTTCGGGGATCATCGGCATGTAAAGCGCGACGCGATCGCCGCGCGTCACGCCGTGCGCGAGCAGCACGTTGGCGATCCGCGCCACCATGTGTTTGAGCTCGCGATAGGTGATGAAGCGGTAGTCCTCGGGTTCGTCTCCAACCCACAGGATGGCGTGCTTGTCGGGTTGGGTGACGAGATGTCGATCGACGCAGTTGACGCAGGCGTTCAACCGGCCTCCGCCGTACCAGGCGAAGTCGACCTCGTGCATGTCCGAGTCCATCACCAACTGCGGCGGATGCTGCCAGGTGAGTCGCTCCGCCTGCTCGCGCCAGAAACCTTCGGGATCGTCGATCGAGCGGCGATACAACGCGAGATAGTCATCCAATGATCGGATCGACGCGCCGGCGGTGATGTGCGGTTTGGGCGGTATCACGAGCGAGCTCTCCTTCGAACCAAGACCCGCGCAGTTTACGGTAGAGCAGCACGCCGGCCCATGCCGAAGCGCCTCGGGGCCGTATTTCGGGGAGCGGGCGGTCAGGACTCGAAACAGCGAGGGAAGTCAGTTGGGCGGGTCGGTTGCTCGGGGGTGAGCGGATCGATCGACATCACGCGGGGAGGATCAGCGAAGGAGCTGCTGCGCGACGCACAAGCCTTGACCTCCGTCAGCACGGCAATGGATCTACGTCGCTTGCGCCCGGTCGGCGAGGACGCAGGATGGGCGCGGACATCGATCCAGATGAGGCGTTCGCGTCATGAACCAACGAGCCACGAC
>CAZAHQ010000343.1:0-4831 GCA_964484415.1 uncultured Acidobacteriota bacterium
TTCGTGGGATTGGGAGACGGCGATCGCTTCGGTGAAGTTGTCCATGGAGATAATGATAGACAACGCCACGGTTGGACGCTGGTCAGGCGACGGAAATTGCAGCACCGGTCGTGCTCACCCGGGCACCTAACGTGTCTAATGCGAGGCGTCAATCCCAAGGCAGATGGCAGTGACCGTTTTCGGCCCGACGCGCAAATTGCGTGGCGCCAGACAGCATTGCCAATTCGCTCTTCGCCTAAGCAACTGCGTCATACCGCCCTATCCGCCTTCCGCAAACTTCCAAAAACCGAGAGCGCTAAACACGAGCAAGTAGATATGGAACGCAAAGGAAGGCTGATTCACTCAGTACCCGCCGGGCCGTTGTCTTCCGGCGTGGAAAACTTTGCGGCCATCGTAGGGTTGCCCCGTGTCAGCCTTTTGATCGTCACGTCCTGCGCCTTGTCATTCGCAAGGCGAAGGTTCCGATCCGTGCCGAGCAGGGCTTCCTTGGTCTTTTGCAAATGGTCGATCGACTTGTCAATCTCCTCAATCGCCGCTTGGAATCGGCGAGACGCTAAGTCGTAGTTCTTTGCGAATGCACCTTTGAAGGATTCAAGCTCGTTCTCGAAGTTCGTGATGTCGATGTTTTGCGCCTTTACAAGCACAAGCTCGGCTTTGTACTTCAACGCGTTCAGCGCCGCGTTCCGCAGTAGCGTAATGACTTGAATGAAGAACTGCGGCCGGACGACGTACATCTTGGGGTGGCGGTGGAACATATCAACGATGCCGGTGTTGTAGAGCTCACTGTCGGGCTCTAGTAGAGAGACCAGCACCGCATACTCGCAGCCCTTTTCAGTACGGTCCTTGTCAAGTTCCTTCAGGAAGTCCTCGTTCTTTGATTTAGTCGCAGTGGCGTCGCTCTCGTTCTTCATTTCGAACATGATCGAGACGATCTCAGTGCCAGCCTCATCCACGTCGCGAAAAATGTAGTCACCCTTGCTGCCAGTCCGCACATCGTTGTCCTTCTCGAAGAAGGCACGCGGAAACGCCGTCGCTCGAATTCGATTAAATTCGGTTTCGCAATGCTGCTCGAGGGTTTCGCCAACCATCTTAGTTGACAGACGAGCTTTCATGTCCCGAAGGCGCTCGATCGCGTCATCGCGATCTTTGAGCTGTGTCTCGTACTTGTCCCTGAGCGACCTCTCGGCGAGTTGCTTCTCAAGCGCCACTCGCTCGAGACCGCTCTTCAGTTCGTCGCGCTCCTTCTCGACTGTACTGACTGCCTTAGTGATCGCGAGTTCTTGTGCTGCCTCGATGGCGTCGAGCGTGGTCTTCAGGCCTTGGATCTCCGCGTCCTTCGTAGTGGCGGCCCTCTGCAGTTCGATTACAAGCCTCGCTTCGGCTAGCTTGGAAGCGGCCTCCATATCGCGCCTCGCCTGCTCAATGTCGTTCGCGAGCGCGTCCCGCTCCTTTTCTGCGGCACTTAGGGCTTCAGTAACCGCGAGCTTTCGCGCGACATCACCAGCGTCGATCTTGGCTTCTAGTCGCTTGATCTCGGCGTCCTTAGCCGCGGCAGCCTTCTGCATTTCGGTAGTGACTTTGATCGTGGCGAGCTCTACGGCATTCCGCTTTTCCTGCTCGGCCAGTTCAAGCCGTTCGTGTAGCTGCCGCTCGAACTCGCCGTCACGAACCTGCCTTAGGATGTCCGCGTATCCGGCCTCGTCAATCTTGAATGCTTTCCCGCAGTGCGGGCAGATGACGTCATGCATTGCTACTTACCCTCCGCCTTGGTCAGTATCTGCATAAGCATGTCTGGCACTGCTCCCTCGGCTTTAAGTGTTGCCGCCCGGTACGCGAGTTGATTCTTCGCGAGATTGATACCAGTAGTAGTCTCAACGCTGTTGCAAGCCGTGAACCACTCGGGCCAGCTTGCCGACAAGAACGCTTCAAGGTGATCCTCAAAGATCGCGACCACCTCGGAAGCGGTGGCGGCTGGGAAGTCCACCTCAGCCTGACCAAAGTACTTCAACACCATTCGATTCGCTGCTACGTGGCTCTTTCGCTCTTCCTCGATTTTTTCCTGCGGCTTCCCATTGGCCTTCGCGCGCGCTTCAAACCCTGAATCCGCATCAAAGAGCGCATAAGCCGGGATACCAAGCGACGTCAGGATCGCGTGTGCAAGTGGAATCGAAGTCTTGCCCCCGATGGGAACGATGGAGAGACCAGCCGCTTCAAGCGATCCAGGAGCGGTCCTGTCGCCAAGGCCGTAGAACACTGACGACTCTGTCGTACCTTCCACCAGGAGGGCGCGATTAGCGAAGAGTGCCTCTCCAAGCTTATCCACCACGATGCCATCAAGCTGGCGATCAACCTTCTCGGCGCTCTGTACCTCTTTCACCCTTTCCTTCACGTCTGCAACCGTCGCAAGGTGCACAGTGACCACAGGCGTTTCGTCAGATGACCTCGTCAATCGCCTGACCTGGTCGAAATGTCGCGCCTCGAGAAAGTAGGGACTATGAGTCGCATAGGTCACCTGGACGCGCTTACCTGCGTCCTCGGCGAGCGACCGGAGCACCTTTGCGAACGCTTGAGCCTGGATCGGGTGCTGAAAGAGTTCCGGCTCCTCAATCGCCAGGCAAATGACGCCCTCTGCTGAGGCCGCGCCTGATTGCGCCAAGAGTTGCAGCGCCGAAATGAGAAGCGTGCGCTGGAAGCCATGTCCTTGGCGGTCCACAGCAGTCTCTGTCGTGCCATCCCGCACCGCCACATTAAACGTCGTGCGAGGGGCCTTGAGCTCCACTTCGGCAGGGGAAACCATGACCTCCCGACCAGGCGAATATGACGACACGACCTTGTTCAGCTGCGTCGTCATGGCCTCTAGCTGTTCCTTGAACTTGTCCTCGTATACTTTCTGCTGCCTCGCGCGTGACTCTCCCACGATTTCCGCGATCGCCTCATCAGCTGCAGTTCGATCGACAGAGCGCTCAAGGATCCGACCGATAATGCTCGACTTCCCGTCTGTTGACTCCTCGCCCGCCCGTAGATCGGCCGTCACCAGAACGAAGTCGAATAGACCACTCATCTTGCCGCCACTGATGAAGCCGAAGAAGTTGGTCTGCAGCGACTCCGGCGCCTCGGCGAGCTGCTCGGTGTGACCTGCCTCCCACGCCGTCATAGTTTCGTTGGCGACATCTACACTGCTCCACGCCGGGAGACCAAGCGATGCATCTGTGGTCCGCAGATTGTTATAAGCGGCCTTCTTTTCAGCGGCCGATCCCTTGCCACGGATATCGTTAAATGGCCCATAGCTTTTCGAATTCGCAGACAGACTTTCAGTCCCGTTTTGGTCGCGACGCTTCCAAGCAGTGAAGGTCGTTACCCCCGCTGGGGCATACTTGCCAAGTTCACTCCGATCCTTTTCAGTGAGGTCAGTGAATGTGACCTGAACTTCCACGTCTTCGCCAGTCGCCCCGAACGAGCAGTCATCCTCCGTCAGCGAACCAGGTTTGCCATTGAAGTACCAGTCGAGGGCGCGAAGCACGGTTGACTTTCCGCTGCCGTTTGGCCCGATGAAGGTCGTGACGGAATCGAAGGGAATCGTCACGTCCTTCAACGTGCGGAAATTCTTAATGCGAACCAAATGGATCTTCATTGAAAATTCAAGCTCCGTCTGTCCTTCACCGAAGACCAAGCTGCTAACGCCAACTCGCTGCCCGAAAGAGCAATTTCGCGCTGGTTTGCTCGCTAACCGCAGGCGAGCCGACTGCTACGTAGGTTGTGGTGACAATCCATTAGCTCGAGGAACTGTCTCCCAATGCAAAACGGAGTTAGTGATGCGGACTTGCGGCCAACCATTGCCACTGATCTGGGATGTGGAGGTCGACTCGCCACCCGAGCCCGAGCTCGGAACGAACCAATTTGGGCCTCGAACTCTGAAAAGCGCCTAGTGAGCTTGGTGTGAGTGCTTATGTGAGGACGGCTAATGACCCAATTGAGCGACCCCACACCGACCGCATTGTCCCTCGGGACGCGGCCCACTATGGCTCACGGACCGCTCGAATGTGCTGATAGGTGTAGATGGCACTCTCAATATCGTGAGCTAGAGTTCCGCAATAATGCTGCGAAATGCCGGATCGCCCCGGCGGTAGTCCGGTCGTGGACCCCCAAAGCCATCGGCGAGCACGGAGACATTCGTCATGTCCTCTTCATGAAACATTCGCCAGCCTGAAGGGTTCCTAGATCGACTTCCACCTTGAACCTGATAGGCTCGAAGTGCGCGGTGACCATTCACGTCTATTCCGAAGGTGTGCGGCTCAATTACTCGGGAATAGCCGTGGTAATCGACGCGAAGGAGCTTGCGATTCCGAATGGCGTTCGCGATATCCATATCGACACCTAACGATTAGCAAATTGCAAATGTGAAGAATAATGCCCCTCAGTCGGCCGTCTAGCAACTGGGAGTGTGCGACAAGGCGTTGGGCCCAGAGAGAAACGTACGCTTGGAGACCCTGATAAAAAAGGCACAGCAGGCACTCCAGGTTCAACGTTGCGAGTGTCCGCTCCTGGCCGATAGCGGCGCTTAGTGAAAAAAAACGGCCACCCTTAAGTGGCCGCTTCCGTAATTCTCCCTGAGCGTACTTCTCAGTCCCAGCTCAGCGCCCCCCCGGTTTGGTACTCGATCACCCGCGTCTCGAAGAAGTTCTTCTCCTTCTTGAGATCGATGAGCTCGCTCATCCACGGGAACGGGTTCGTGGCACCCGGGAACATCTGGTCGAGACCAATCTGCTGCGCCCGCCTGTTCGCGATGAAGCGCAGGTACTCCTTGAACATCGAAGCATTGAGCCCGAGAACA
>CAZAHQ010000344.1:0-4813 GCA_964484415.1 uncultured Acidobacteriota bacterium
GCCATGATGCACCGATATCTCGTGCCGTCTTTTTTGTTGCGTGATCCATTCGATAACGCAACCTACCTCAACGCTCGACCCGTTCCCGTGCTGATCGTCCACGGCAGCCGCGATGAGGTGATCCCAATCGAGGAGGGCCGCGCACTCGCAGCCCTCCTCCCTGATTGCGAGTTCGAGCAGACCGAAAGCTCTCACAACTACAGCCCCCCGTGGCCGCGTATCAAACAGTTCTTCGTCGCGCGCGGTGTGCTCGGAGCGCCATGACTGACAGATCACTGGGGCTGGCCAGCGCGAGCGGCGTCCGACCGGTGGAGACCGCGAGCAGCCGACTGGTCCGCGTTGAGACGGTGTGAGTGGCTGCGACTCGATACATGACACCTCATGAGAGCTGCCGCGACGGTACTTTGAATGACACGCGACGCTACGGCGCCGGCAAGGGGTCTGTGACGATGGGGTCGCGGTGCCTTGTTGTCGCAACGGATCGCGGCCGTACCGGGCGCCTTGCAAACGGGGCGCCCAATCTTGGCCAGAGTCCGGATAGCATCCTCTCTACGCAGGGGGCTGCCGGTGCAACCAACCAACCGATCCTGGACTCTGTTCGTGACGAGCTTCGTCACCGTTTGCGCGAGTCTCAACCCGGCGACGCCTGTCGCGGCTCCCGCAATCGATCGACCACCGATTCCGATCTACACACCCAATCCAACGACGCCCGAGGTCGCGCTTGGCGCCGACGTGATGCCGACCGCGCGGCTCAAACTGGCGATCGATGAAAACGGGCGTGTGACCTCGCTCGAGGTGCTGAAGATCGAGCCGTCGAATGAGCACGACGACGCCATGAAGCAAGCAATCGGTGATGCGGTGAGGCGTTGGCGATTTGGGCCTGCGCTCAAAGCCGGTCAGAAGATCGCGGCGCAACTGGAGTTGCCGGTTTCGTTCATGGTCGCGGTTCGCGTGCCGGCACAACTCGAGAATTTCACCGGAGGGCCGAGCCAGTCCGACCAGTCGGACGACGCGCTCTATCGCCAACGCGCCTACGCGCTGAGTCTGCCATCCGCCACGCTGCTTCGAATGCAAAAAGAAACCGGTGACAAGGCCGAAGCGCTGTTGAACCAAACCAAGCGCGCGACGGCCAGCAACCAGTGGTTCGAAGTGATCACCGATTCCGGAAAGGGCGCTCAGCAGGCGCAGGCCCTGATGGCCTCGCTAACGGCTAGTTACTCCGCGGTCAACGAGTTGATCGGCAATCGATTGACCTCGTATCCGGCAGCGGGGAAGGTGCGTGCCTATGTCTTCGAAACTCAGCGGCAATACGAGCAGTTTGTGACTCAAGTCCAAAACGGCGTGGAATGGTCAGCAGGCTTCTATCATTCCAGCGGGCTGCTCGCGTTTCATGCCGAGGTACCGACCTCGAACTACCTCTATTCCGTCCTGATCCACGAGGCGACACATGCGGCGATGGATCGACATTTGGTGCGACGCGGAGTGTCGTTGCCGCGCTGGCTGGATGAGGGGTTCGCTTCGTATTTGGGAAACTCCGACATCGTCGATGGCAAGCTGAAGTACGGCGAACACAAGGACAAGCGCAGCGTACAGTTCTACGGCCCGTTCATCGCAAGGTTCAGCTCCGCGTCCAAGCAGGAGTCGGACGCCGCCAAGCAAGCGCAACGGCAGGGGCAAGCGCTGCGACTCCAGGAACTGCTGAGCGCCGACGTCGGAACCTTCTATGGCGACCGACGCGGGTTGTACTACGCCCAAGGGTGGCTACTGGTTCACTTTCTGCGACACGGTGGGCCATCCTGGGCCGAGAAAGAGTTCCCGCGATTCATGCTCTACGCGCTCGAGGGATTCGCCGTTGGGGAACTGCTGCCGCAGATCTACGGAGCCGATTTGAAGACGCTCGACGAGAAGTTCCAGGCCTACATGAAGAAGTTCTAGCTCTGGCTACTTGCTCTTTTTCAAATACTCGGCTGCCGCCGCTTCGTCGTGTTGGAGTTTTGCGCCGAGATACAGCACGAACCACGCTTGCTTGAGCGCCGGGTCGATCGCCAGCGCGGCCTTTGCATCGGCCATTCCTTCCGAGATGCGCCCGGTTTTCACTCGCGCTTGAGCGCGCAGCATCCGAGCGCGGGCTTGCCGGTTGTTGATCTCGATGGTGCGGGTCGCCGCCCGTTCGACGACCGCCCACTGCTCGAGCTTGGTGGCGGCAACCGCCAGATTGAACCACGGCACCTCGTTGTCAGGCGCAACCTGCGTCGCCTTCTCCAGTAGCGGGATCGCTGAGGCAGGGTCGCCGGCGCGGACGCGTGCAGCCGCATCGTTGACCAAGGTTTCGAGATCGCCGGACTTCAGCGCGCCGGCGACGAAGCTGGCCTCCAACTTGGCTTGGTCCTCGACGCTGCCAAACAGATAGGCAACGGCGCGCGCTAGGTTTCGGTCCGAAGGGTTGGCTGTGGAGAATCTGCGAAGCAGCTTCTCGGCGAGCGGGGCCGATCCGCGATCGAGCAGCTCGATCGAGCGCGCGAACGCCATCTCGCTGAGTCCTCCGGCGATCTCGGGTGTAATCACCAGGCGATCGATCACGCTGGAGGCCTCTTCGATCCGCCCCAATGCGACCAGCGCGTCCAACTCGCGCAGTGCGAGCCATGTACTGCTTCGCGTTTCACTGGCAAGAGCGCGGAGTTCGGTGAGCACATCCTCCCAGCGCTCGAGTCGTTGATCGATCTCGATCAGCTCGTACTTCCAGCGCAGGACCGGCTCGACAGCGATCAACCGAACCAGCGTCTCACGTTGCTTGATAGGGTTGTCAAGACGCCGATAGCCCGCGGCGAGCGTGCGCAACAGCGCGACATCGGTCGAGTTCAACGCTGAGCGCCTCTCCACCTCGGCGAGCATCAGCTCGATCTCGGCGGGGCCCATGCGGCGATCGACAATCGCGCCGGACAGCAAGCTGGAGGGGACATGCTGGGGTGTTTGCAGTTGCGTGATGAGCAATGCGCGCACCCGCGCGATGTTCTCGACGTCGTGATTGCGGCTGTAGAAGTCGAACAGTTCGAAGAGCGCCTTGGTGTCGTCGGGATGGTTCTTAACGAGCGCTTCGAGCACCGCTCGCTGCTCGACCACTCGACCCGCGAGTTCATGGGCGCGGGCTTGGCGCAGCCCGAGCAGGACTTCCTCGGGTGGAAGGTCGATCGCCGCCTCGGCACCGAACGAGGCGAGAACTGCAGCGAAGACTGCCCAAACCTGTCGGTAGCGACCCATCCGATTCGGCTCCCGGCGCGTAGACTATCGCGAGTCATTGAGATCGAGCGCGCCGAGACCCCGCCTCGCTCGAGATTCGACTGATTTTCAGAAAAGGGAGAGAACTCATGATGAGATTTGTTCGGATTGGAGCTTTCTTGACCGCCGCAGCGGTGTTCGTGGCCGCCGCCTTGACCGCTCTTGCGCAACAGCCATCCTCACCGAGCGTGCCCGGGGTCAAGGTCGTCACACTGGCATGCACCAAAACCTGGCGCGGTTCCGCCGGCGGCAGCTTCGGCGGCGTTCCGTTCTCTGTTTCGTGCAATTCCAGCAGCGACCTGAAGATCCTGGAGGGCGTCGTTGGCAACGACTACACCGTTCGCATGGGATCAGAAAACAGCGTGGCCGGCGCCTTCGATTGCTTCTGGAGCGGCAGCCAAGATTCGCTGATCGTGAACTGCGGCAAGGTGCGGCTGGCGATTCGCTAGTCGGGCGCGCGATGTCGCCAGCCGCTCCTTGCTACGGACAGGCGGCCGGCGAAGCGGCAATGCCAGGATCGCGAGTCGCCGCTTGCGAGTTGTTCCCTTCGTTGTAAGTTCCCGCGAACTGACAGTTGCGCGCGCGCACCAAGAACCACCACGCGCTGCCCGCCGGTGGTGCGTTGGTGAAGGGGAGCGTGGTGGCAGTTGTTTGGCTCGCCAAGCACTGCTGCGTGGCTAGGGTGAAGTTACCGTTGTTGCTGAGCAGCAGACCGACATCGCCGCGAAGTACATCGTGCGATTGCGCTGCGGCGATCTGTGTCCAGCTCAACACGGTCTTGTCGACGCTGATGCCGATCGAACCGGGTGGCGTCACGACGTTGTCGACGAAACCATCGCAGTCGTCGTCGATACCGTTGCAGATTTCGACGCCGCTGTTGGTGTGGTTGCAGATGTTGAAGAGCGTGGCCGAATCGAATCGTGTGCTGTTGACGCCATCGGAGACAAACACGCGCCCCACGTAGAGCCCGGGCCTGCCGGTAAGCTGTGAATGCGGGATGGACGCCGTGGTGCCCGATTGGTCGATCACGATCGGCATGAACTGCTCTGCCGAGCCAAACGCGTCGAGCGGCGAGAGTACCAAGGTGGAATGCAGTTCACTCGAGTCGGGATCGCTGGGGTTCCATGCGATCACGGCGTTGTCACCGGGGCCAATCGTCGGCGGTGGCGGCGGCGCACCGACCAACGAGGGCGCGATGTCTTTCCCTGCGCGCATCGTGCCGACACTCGGGGAGCCAGCGCTCTTGATGCGCTGACTGAGCGTGACATCTTGGTTGGCGCACGGAGCCAGTTCGCACTCGCCGGCGCGAATATCGCTTGGTCCGAGCAGCGTCATGGTGGTGGTCGATGAATCCCAAGGCACGGTGAATGCGAAGAAGCCGCGGTCGAGTGGTGTGTCGCCTCCTTCTTCGGCGCCGAACGACGGATTGAAACGGTAGGTCTGCGTCAGCCCGGAGCTGCTCTCCATGCGAAGCGCGAAACTCCCCGCTCCCGACGTGGTGCGGCCAGGCGCTGGTGCCGGCAGATCGGGAACGCCG
>CAZAHQ010000345.1:0-4790 GCA_964484415.1 uncultured Acidobacteriota bacterium
TCATCATCGAGTCGCTGATTCGCGGGTTGCGAGGGTTCGTCCGGCTGTAGGTCAGCTTCGCGTTCGCGGCCGCCGTCGCGGCACGCTTTCCGGCGCGTTCGGAGTCTTGCTGCGACTCGGACGCGCCGGTTCGCCCTTGACGACAAGTTTGTAGAGATAGTGGCCCTCGTTGCGCGTCAAGCCAAGCAACCTACTCGCAGCACTAACGTTGCCGTCCGTCTTCGCCAGGGCGCGCTCGAACCAATAGCGTTCTGCCGCCTCTCGTGCAGCCTTGATATCGGGCCACCCGAAACGCGCGTCCATGATCAACTGACCTTCCGATGTCAATCGCACCGGCATATACCGAAGATCGGCTTCGACGAACTCGACTTCGCGCTGCAGCCAGATGAAATCAGCAACGACTGGCATAGCGCGGACGGCGTCGCACGCGGACCTCGCGCGTGTCGGATCAGTTGCCAGGAGCGCTCGGGCCAAGTAGATTCGCGCTTCAGCCTGCAGGTAAGGCGTGCCGTTCGTATCGACCTCGGCAATGAGCGCATCGAGATTCGCCGTGGCGTCGGCTTCACCGGCCAGCGATTTTGCACGAGCCACCAACAGGCGAGCCTCAAGCCGGTCGGCTTCGTTCCCTCTAATCTCGGCGAGGCGAAGCGCTTCCTCGGCACTTCGCCTTGCCTCGCCGATTCGCCCCCTCACGCACTGGGTAATCGCGAGCAACCGCAGCGTCATCAACTCGATAGGGGTACCTCCAAGTCCTCGTTCCCAGCCGAGCAGTTCAGTCAGTGACCTTTCGACCTCTTCATATTGACCGAGTGCGAGTCGCGTGCGCGCGGCGTTCATGCGCGCCATAACCATGTCGCCGACGATGCCGAGTTCTCCGACCGTGGCTTCGGCGTGCTCGAGCAGTTGCAGCGCTGCCTTGGGATCACCGCCGTCCGAGAGGAGGCAGCCGTAGAAACTTTCGACCGTTGCACGGAAGCGCAGGTTCTCGGTGTCGGTGAGCAGTCTGAGGGCGGACTGCAAGTAGGGAATGGCCAGATCGAGCCGATTGAGGTTGTACCAGCAAAGGCCAAGAGTGTAGGCGACGCGACCCTCGTAACACTGGTTTCCGACTTGACGGGCCAGCTCAAGTGCGCGGTCGAGGCGGTCGATCGCGAGGGTCCACTCGGCGCGATGACGCGCGATTCGAGCCAAATCGTAGAGGGCGCGAAGCTCTGACTGGTAGTCCTGAATACGGACGGCCGCGTCGACCATAGGACGAACGAGGCGTTCCGCTTCGTCCAGGTCTCCCGAAAAACACGCGACCTCGACCTTGAGTAGACGCGTGCGTCGCGCGCGGCCGCCGACCTCACCTGCGTCGTCGATCCACAGATCGGAGCCACGAAGGCGGTCGAGCATAGCCTCCGTCTCGGCGAGTTGATCCCGGTACAGCGACAGCTCCGTACGCAACAGCGCGTCTTCGGGGCTGTCCAGGATTTCCGGCTCGCGATCGACGAAAGCGAGGGCCTCCGCGTATCGACCGCGGTCGATGCCCTCGAGCAGTCCGATCCAGCTCGACTGCGCCTGCTGACGCGTCTTGTCCATTCCCCCCTTGCGCCGCCCCTGATGCGCCCCAGTATACGTCGGCATGGATTCAACAGACGAGCGCTATCCGCTACAGCTGAACGTTCTCAACATTCCACAATCAGGTATCTGTGCAGTCAGAAGCACGCTTGCAATTTCCATTGACTAGCCAGCATTTGTGATGTATACAACAATGTCGTCGATTTCAGAACCTTTCTGAGATTGAACGGTCTCCCGAAAACGGATCTGCTGTGGTCAGGGACGTTGTGTCGGTTCCCCTCAAACTCGACTTGCGCCGGCCTAAGTCTCTCGTCACATCAGTGGGCCCGCGATCGCTTGCGTATCCATCTAGGAATTGGCTGCGATCGCGGGCTTTCAAAGTATGGAATCCATTTTGGATTGAGCGTGGTCTAAGCTACTCCACATCTCAGGCGAATCGATGACGGCGTTGCTATCGAACCGCAGGTACACGCCCGGGACGCATTAGGCGGGCAGTTGTCCAACAGCCACAGCGGAACATGTATGTCGCCGGAGTTAGCGGGCCCGTGCTGACCCAATCGCGCCAGCTCGGCTTCACTTGGCCCGCCGTAGGAGAGTCCCCCATGAGATCCCAACTCTGCCGTATCATCGCGATGACTCTTGCACTGATTTGTGCTACAGGCCCCGTGGTTGCCTCAACACGCAGAGAGATCATTCGACTTTCCACTACCGACCGGGCGAGTGATCACTCGGGGAAGGCTCTGGACGGTGCGATGCCGCCGAGCGCGAGCCGCGGCGTGGTACGCGACCCGGTGTGGGGACCCTTCAAGAAAATCGCATTCACGCGCAAGGGATTGAAGCTAACGCTCGCGCCGACGAGCGGTCCCTTCATTTCGCCGATCACCGCGACTGTGAACGAAAACGCAATATCAGGCGTCGACCTCATACGAGGCGGACGTGGAATTCTCCTTCGAGGCAATGCGGGTGGCTCACCGTTGGAGGTCGTGTTCTCCGACGGGAGTACGATCAATCTACGCATCAGCAACGGCGACGGTTTGTCCTACTGGTTTCGGCTCACTCGGCACGGGAAGCAAGTCTCCGTCCTGCGTCCAAGTTTGGAGAGCGCGGCTCCGTTTTCGGTGCCCGCAGCGGGGCGCGTCAAAATGGCCGGCACGAACTTCAGCTCGGTCGCCGCAGACAACTTCGTTCTGTATTACACGCCGGACGGGAGGCGCCATTACGTCAGATCGCTGCAGGCAACCGAGAATAGTATCGAGGCCATCGTCCCACTGATTCCGATGCTTGACAGTCCAACACGTTTCTATAGCGGTGCCATCCAGGTATCGGTTGCGACTGCGGCTGGCTACGAATCGTCCCCGGTCGAAATGGTCGTCGCCCCCCTTCCGAGTAACCCAGGTCCCGTTGGTAGCGTTCTGTTGAGGTTCGCCGATGAGCTTGAGGCGATGGTAAGGGATGTCGACGATATCGTTTCAACGAGTCTTGCGGAAACGGATGCTGACCCTCGGCTGATTGCCCGCCTTCGTGGAGCCCCGCACCAAGCGGCCCGCGACCTACGCGATTCCATCGAGGCCGCTGCCAACGGCAGACCGCGGATGGTCTCAGTCGACATCAATCGCGACGGAAATAGAGAACTCCTCGCATTCGACCTCGAACACATCGATCTTGTCGAACGGATTCTCCTTGCCTCGGACTCGATTGCCATTGTTAGTCAGGCCAGGGAGAAGACGCTCGAACTCAACCGACTCGGAAAAACCGCCGCTTGTGACCAATCTCGAGAACAGTGGTTACTCGCAGGAGCGATCGCCTTTAATACCCTCGAAACGATCACTGAGGCGTTCGTACAAGTTGAGGTCGCCTTTGTGGTCGCAGCAGCAGCGGCTGGCTTTCTATTCGGCGGGGCGCCCGGTGCAATCGCGGCGGCGGAAGGCGTCATATTCGCAACGACTACGATCAATACGTTCCTGAACATCTTAACCCTCGGCCTGAGCTTCGCTCCCGTGCAACTCTCCAGCATGCACGCCACGCCATCCTCGCAAACGGTGTCGGTTGGCGGCCAAGCGCGCTTCTTGATCCAAGGCACATTCAACACGCCATCGACCGACGTGCTCGAGACTGTTATCGTCGAGATCGTTACCCGGCAGCTGACCGGTCCGCTCAAGACGGGGTTGGCTTCGCCGTTCTTTGGCGTGGCCGAAGAAGCTGAAGCAATCGAACAGATTATCGACTATTTTGCCGACGTGCTGGTCGACCAGATCACACAGTATCTCGGGGGCCTCGGCGGCACACAGGCGCCAATTTATAACCGAACCTACCCGCTCTCCTATCTCACCACCTACATCGATCCCAGACCTTCTGAGGTGGCGTTCGACGGCCCTTGCGATGGCTACCTCGCCGTGCGAGGCGCTGCTCCAGCACCGAACGGGGTCCGCTTTCGCGCGTTCTCAGATTTTCCACGGCAGGAGTCGGTGCAAAGTGGTCAGACGGGGATTATGGAGGTCCGCGTTCTCGCCAGCGTCTCCGTACGGGCGGGAATGCAAATTACGCCAAGTCAGGGTAGCGGTGGCGTCGAAAACGAGACACTCAGGTATACAGTCCCGCAAGGGACGAGCCTTGCCTTCACCTTCGCCGGCGATACGCGGAGTGCAGGGAGCGGGCTACAGTACCGGTGGAGCATCGACGGCATTCAGCGAAGTACGGCAGCCCGCTTCAATTACTCTCTTCCGATCGGAAACCATCCGGTATCCCTGACGGTTCGCGACGTGAATGGCGTCGAGGCAACCGCTTGGGCGACGATTATCATCTCGCAGCAGAACCGAGCGCCACACGCTGCGTTCCAGATGTCAGCCGATGGTCTTACGAAGTTCTCGGGAGAGACGATGCAGCTCTACGTACCTCCCGCAGGGAATCATCAGGTATTGTTCTCGGCCGAGCAGAGCTACGATCCCGAGGGTGAATCGCTCTCCTACCGATGGGAGATCAGTACTTCGCATCAGAGTTCTTCACGCGACTTCAGCTTCTCGCTCGGCGTCGGAAATCACGACATCGCGTTGATCGTCACCGACTCGCAAGGTAATACAGCTCGAGCCACCGCCGTTGTAAACGTTGCGCCGCAAGGAACGGATCAGCCCCTCATCTCGAGCATGGAGCCCAATACCGCCTCCGTTGGCGCCTTTAACGCTCGCTTGAGCGGCACCCGCTTCAATCCGGGCTCGGTCGAAGCGGTCGTGAAG
>CAZAHQ010000346.1:0-4766 GCA_964484415.1 uncultured Acidobacteriota bacterium
CAGGTCATAGAACGACGATTGCTGCGGCACATAACCGATCGCGCGCCGCGCGGCCTTTCCAGCGGTCCGGATGTCGTGGCCGGCGATCGTGATCGATCCTTCGAAGTCGATCAGCCCAAGCATCGCCTTGATCAACGTCGACTTGCCGGCGCCGTTGGCACCCCACAGTGCAATCGCTTGACCAGGATTGGCGTCGAGCGTGACGTTTCCCAGCGCTTGCGTCGAGCCGTAGTGCTTGGTCACACCCACGATCCGCGCCGTTGGACCCGCGTGTAGCGCCGCACCACCGGGAAGTACACGCAGCGCAGTCTGACGAAACGATCCGGTCATCGAGCCCTCCTGATCCACACGCTGCTCGCGGTCATCGCGCACAACAACAAGAGCACCGCGCCAGCCAGCGCGAGCTGTGCGCTCGGTGCCGGCGCACCATCGGATACGACTGGAAGTGGTAGCGGTTGAGCCGCCGGAATCGGGTCATCGACCTTCGGAACCGGGCGCATCACGGGAAACGCCGATGAGGCTAGTTCCAACGCTTGCGCTGCGGGGCTGTACAGCAAGATTCGCAGCGCCGGCTCGCGGTCGGTGAGCCCTTCGAACAGCCTGTCGGCGCGATACGGCTGATCGTTCTGGCGATCACCGTCCAGATCAAATCCGGCATCGTCGCTCCAGTAGTTGCCGCGCCATTGCACCAGCGTGCTCGATCCCGAGTTCGGTATCGACACCTGCTCCGCGTTCTCCCAGAACGTGTTGTTGGTGAAACTCGCACCGGCGTTCGAGGCGGAGATCATCACCCCTTGCTCATTGAAGGCGAATACGTTCTGCTCGAATCGCGCGAAACCGCTGGGCTGAAATGGAGTCCCCTCGCAGAAGACGGCGGCGCGATTGTCGATCAGAAGGTTTCGCTCGACGCGGACGCGGTCGGCGTCTTTGAACCCCAACGCATACCCTGACGGGCCACGATGTCCGCGGATGTCATTGCCGATCATCGTGACGCCGGTCGAGTACATCACGTAGATTCCGACCGCATTGTTGCGCAGCACGTTATTCTCGATGTCGACCGCATCGGTGTACATCAAGTGAATCCCGTAGCGTCCGTGCTCGATTCGATTGCCGCGCACGGTGCAGCGCTGCGAATACCAAATCACCGTGTCGCGTGAGTTGTGCACGAAATTGTTCTCGACCAGCACTTGGGGGCTGTACCAGAGGCGAATCGCGTCCCCTCGTCGCCCTTCCTCCAGATCGTCCTTGCCGCCGATATCGTTGCCGCGCACCACACACTGCCCAGCTTGAGAGACGAAGATTCCAAACAGCACATCGCGTAGCCGGTTGTTCTCGACCGTGACATGAAGCGCGGTAACCGTGACGCCGGAGTGATCGAGATCAGGCTCGATGCCGCTTCCGCGAATCTCGAAACCGCGCAGCACGATTCCGGGCGCCGAGAGTGTGACCACTGTCCCGCTCTTGCCGCCATCGATTACCGGCCACCCATGCCCCTCGAGCGTGATCGACTTGTCGATGAGCACCGGGCCTGGATAGACGCCACCCGTCACGCGGATGGCGTCGCCGGGACTGGCCGCGTCGAGGGCACTGGACAACGACGCGAACTCGCCGCGCTCCCCCACCGTGAGGACTCGCGGTGTCGAGCCGGCCAGCGCCGCAAGCAACATGAGCGTCGGGAGCATCGATAGAACCTAGCGGGCCGGTACCGCTGCGCGTACGCGAGCACGTGCTTCGGCCAGCGGCTTGTAGGCGGCGCGATGAAACCACATCGCCGCAGCCACTACTACAACAGCAGCGATGGCCAACCACATCCCCACCTCGAATGACGCAACCGTGCCGAACTGTCCAACCTTCCCGGCGCCGATGATCGGCGGTGAGAACGGCTTGATCGCCGCGCCGAGCGCCGAATGCGGATCGATGCTGTGACCGTAGCGATACAAGATGAACCACAGGTCGGCTACGAAGATCACGGGGAACAAAAGGGACGGGAGTGCGAGCACTCCCGCCCATCGGTTGTGGACGAAAACGCCTGACACCAACAACAAGCCCAACACCGCCAAGGCCGCAATCGACATCGAGCGCTCGAGCTGTCCACCGGCATCGAGTGGAGGCATCCCGAGGTAGTGATTCAGCTCGTCGATCTCACGCACGTCACCTTGCAAATGATTGAGATAGACCGAGACCTTCAGCCCCTTCGGATACTGCGGTGCCAGCATCGTCATGCTCCAGTAGGGCAAGAACATCGAGACCAGGAGCAACATCGTCGCCAGCATCAGCAGCGCTGAAGGCAGTAGGTACTCGCCCAATCGGTGCTCACTGCCATCCGGCAGCAAGACTTTCACGTCGTGGTCGAGTTGGAGCAGGCGTTTCATCGGTTTCTCCTCTCGAGTCTCAGCCCTTGACCAGCATGTAGCCGAGCATCTCGAGGTGTAGCGCTGAACAGAACTCGGTGCAGTAGTAGTTGAACGTGCCGGCGAGCGAAGCGTCGAACTCGATCGTCTGTGTTTCGCCGGGCTCTAAACTTAGCTCGATGTTGTAACCGGAGATCGCGAACCCATGCGTGGCATCGCGCGAGCGTTCCAGGTTGGTCATGTGCCAGATTACGTGATCACCCTTGTTGAGTTCGACGTGCTCCGGTGTGTAGTGCGAGCGAACCACCGTCATCCAGACTTCGACGGTCTTGCCGCGACGCTCGATACGCGCCTTGCTCTGATCGGTGATGGCGCCTTCGTCCTTGGTCATCGTTTCCGGGTCCCAGCCAATCTCCGGATAGACTTCCCAAGCCTTGATCTTGTCCGCCTTGATGATCTGCGCGTAGTGCGGTTCGGCCACACCGATCGGCATGTCGTACAGCACCTTCATGCTCTCTCCCACCTTGCTGATATCGACCAGTTGGAAGTTTTGCGGCAGAAGCGGTCCGAGATTCGGGAAGCGATCGATGCTCCACTTGTTGAGCGCCACCACGTACCCGCCGTCCGGAGACGCGGTGTCCCCTTCAGCGGCAGCGATGTGCCCGATGTTGTATTGAACCGGCAGCTTCTGAACCAGCGTCCAGCCCGGCTCAGGATGCTTTGACGCGTACGGCCCGCCCAACGTCCAGCGCGCGACCGCCGAGTCGAGGAACAGCGATGTGTACGCGTATCCCTTGTCGTCGTAGACGGTGTGCAACGGTCCGAGTCCCAACTCGACCTGAGTCTCCTTGGCGTCGTCGAGCTTGATGACCGGCACGCCGAACTCGTCGGTGCTCGTCCCACCGGCTGCGATCGCCGCTTTGATCTTGTCAATCGAGTAGATCGTGACGTGTGGGTCGAGCTTGCCGCCGACCACGATGTATTCACCGCCTGGTGTCACGTCGCAACCGTGGGGGCTCTTCGGCTCTGGCGAGAAGAACAGCACGCCTTCCTTGGTCGAGACCTCGAGCGGGATCACGGTGATCCCATTCAGCTTCTTGGCCTTGCCGGCCGCGATCACTTGCTCGGCCTTCTTCCAGTCGATGATGTGCAGATAGTCGGTGTCATTCTTGGTGGTTCCGGCTTCGAACGGCGGATTCCCGGACTCCACACCACCGGTCGCCATCTCGGTGTTGAATGAGTTGCAGAAGACGTAACCGTAGCTAGCACCCTTGCCTGCATCGCACAGGTCTTGCCAATAGGGCGGTAGTTCGAGTTGGAACGACTTGTCGACATCGATGCGCCCTTTGACGCGATCGAACGACCATAAGCTCATGTAGCCGCGGTATTTCTCTTTGTATTGCGAGAGCGGCGCGTAGGAAAACCCGGCTGGTGCGGCGTACTGTGCACCTTCGACCACGTACTCGGTATTCGGCGTTACGAAAGCACCACCGTGATCGATCGAGGCGTTGGGGTTCCTGAGGATCTGTTTGGTCTCGAAGTCTTTGAGGCTGACCACCGCCACGCGCGCGTTGGCCTTGTCGTTGATGAACACGAACTCGCCGTCGTAGTCACCGTTGGTTTCCGACAGCGCTGGATGGTGTGTATCGCCCCACGTCAAGCGGTGACCCTTGATGTCTCCGCCAGCCAACACCTTGGCCGAACCGCCGGCGTAGCCGTACCCCTGCCACGGTTCCGGCGTGAACACCGCGATCGTGCGCAAAAGTCGCATCGACGGCAAACCGATCACGTGGATCTGACCTGAGTGACCTCCCGACGAGAACATCAGGTACGGGTCCAGTTGTCCCGAGGGCAGGTAAGTCTTCAGCGCCGCGTAGACATCGTCGGGAGAGAGGTTCCTCTCGACAGCAAGTTTGGCGGCGTCCTCCGGCAATCCTGTCGCGCCAGGCTGTGTGGCTGGCCCGCTTTGACAGGCTAGGTACGCAACCGTCGCGCCGAGTGCGCCGAGCCCAGCAATCCACCTCCAGTGTTTCATCGCTCCGTCTCCTTTGTTTCAGAGCCGCTCGAACCATCGGTTCGCTCCGGCTCGTGATCTGTGCTTGTCGAGAGCTGCTCCACGCCCACAAGCGGTGTGCCGGCATGCGCGCAGAGCGCAGCGGCGAGTCGCAGCAGGTGTTCCATTTCGTACGCGTCGCGCATGCGCGCTTGACGCTGCATCGCGGCCCACACCGCTATCGCATCGGGGGCCGAAAGCACTCGCTCGGCCAGAACGTAGAGCACCTTCTCTTCCTTCGAGATGTGATCGCGCAGCATTGCGACACACGTGCGTGTTGCAACCGTCAGTTCAG
Organism: uncultured Acidobacteriota bacterium; assembly: GCA_964484415.1. Classification (GTDB taxonomy): domain Bacteria; phylum Acidobacteriota; class Polarisedimenticolia; order J045; family J045; genus JANNUT01. The sequence continues at coordinate 4,700 of CAZAHQ010000346.1, forward strand.
CGAGGTCGCCCTCGTGTTGTGCCTTGGCAATGCGCTGAAGAGCTGCATGACTGGCCTGATGCTCGGC
>CAZAHQ010000347.1:0-4761 GCA_964484415.1 uncultured Acidobacteriota bacterium
GCTGGACAATACCAACCAAATCGCAGAGAAGATCGGAGCCATGGCGATGATGAAAATCGCGTTGGCCGATTGCCACCAACTCGATGGGAACGCGCTCCCCGCAAAGACATTGAGCGTGAGTTGATCGGCGAACAACGTCAGGCTCGATCCCGCCTGCTCGAACGCTGCCCAGAACATCATCACGAAGCAGGCCAGCACATAGATCGTCGTGATCTTGGACATCTCCTGCTTGGTACAACGTGGGGCCAGGAAGTTGAATACGGCTATCGCACAGGGTGCGGCGATCGTGTACCAGATAATTGGATCGATCCGCGCCAGTAGTTCGGTCGCGGTGCTCGCCCATGCGGCATACAGCCCATAGGCGGCGATCACGAGCGCCACTGCCCACAAGACACTGGACAGGGTCTTCTCGCCGACCGACAGCGTCCGCACTACTCCCGACTCGAGTTTTCCGGCGGCGTCTCGCCCGCCACCGGCAGCCTCGACCCCGAGTTCGCCAAGCATCGGCTTACCCAAGAAGAAAGTGACCGTGCCGATCAACATCCCTGCGCCTGCTGCACAGAATCCCCACTTCCAGTCGACCTCCTGCGCGAGATAGCCGCAGATGATCGGTGAGAAGTAGGCGCCAACATTGATCCCCATGTAGAAGATGGTGAATCCGGCATCGCGCCGCGGATCGCCCTTCGGGTAGAGCTGGCCGACGATTGTCGAGATGTTCGGCTTGAACAGGCCGTTGCCGAACACCAGAAGGAACAGCCCTAAGAACATCATCGTCAGAGACTGCGCGGCCTCTTGTCCCACCCCGCCCCAAGCGTGCACCGTAATCAGGAACTGACCCGCCGCCATAAGGCTGCCGCCGATCAGGATCGTGCGTTGCAATCCGAGGTAGCGATCGGCGACGAATCCGCCCATCAGGGTCGTGAGGTACACCAACCCGGTGTAATTGCCATAGATGCTCGACTTGAATCCAGACTCGAGCACGAGGTAGTTGGTCATGTACAGCATGAAGATGGCGCGCATGCCGTAGTAGCTGAATCGCTCCCACATCTCGGTGAGAAACAGCATGAACAGTGGGACCGGATGACCGAACAACTCCTTCTCGCCGCGCGACCGTTTCATGAAGATCAGCGCTTGGAGCACGACCACCGTAGCGAGCAAAAGCGCGAGTGCGAGATAGAAGCCGAAGACCAACACCGCCACGCCAAACACCAGAATCGCGAGCGCTAGCCCAATCGGCTTTGTGAACGAACTCATCCTGGCCCCTTTTTCCGCGCCATCGTGCGCGTTGTGGCAGCGCGCATATCTACGAGGGTTCGACAGGCGAGTCAACCGGCAAGCGCCGCCCGAGGCGCTTTTTCAACCGGCCCCGTGCCGCACGAACGGCAGATCCCGACCTGGGGCGGCACCCGCACCCCTCGATCCGCGACGTCATCAGGAATTTAGGACGGACGCTCGAGCGAAATCGCGCCCCTTGGGACGAGTTAGTGCCGATTCACATACGGTCTCGTTTTTACGACCTCGAAACTTTCGCGGCTGGACACCGATCGGGGCCGGTTCGACGATCGAGGCGCTGCACGAACATCCGCTCGGGATCTGCTCACTCTTGCCGGAGCCAATCAAACTGACGACGGATCGTGGCGTCTGCCTCAGTGCCCTACTTCGGTTGCTCAGTTGTATCCGATCCTGGCGCGGCGCTAGCCGGCAGCATCCATTCCAATCGGTAGATGCTCGCCGGCTGCAGGTCGGTCCTCAGTCGATCCAGCACGTCGAAGCCCGAGATGTTCCGGCGCACGACGCGCGCTTGCGCCAACCATGGAGCCAACTCGAACTCGGTCGGCAGCCGATAGCGATCGCGTTCCAGAAGCGTGAGCAGCGGATCGGGTGTCACGGGTGTCAATCGCCCGCCCATCAATGCGGAATAGAGATCGATCGGCGGAATCGTCGGCAGGCCGTTCTTCTCCACGAACCCCTCGAGACTGATAGCCGCGACCGGGAGCTCGACGGCAATCTCGCCGCACAACGGAGAGAACGCCGCCATCACCCGTTCGTTGAGTGTCTCGGGTTGTCCTGCTGTGAGCGTTGCGAAACCCATCACCTGACCCCGCGTGTCGTTGAAACTCTCGATCAGCTCACCCTCTGCCTCCGTCGGCTCCGGCAACGCGGCGCGGCGCTGCTCGGAGAGATGGTCGAAAAACACTCGGCCGAAGATCGGTTCCGCACGATCGGGACGTTTCTCGACGTACCGAAACAGCGCGGTGACGCTCTGTCCATAGTCCGCCACCGCATCAGCCCACGGCTTCAGTTCGATCTCGACATCGCGTCGCTCTTTACCGCTGGCCCGTGAGCGGCTCAGCGGAAAGATCTCCAAACGGCCATGATCGTCGGCTTTGGTGACTCGAAGTCCAGCACCACACTCGCGCAGTACCAGTGATAGTTGCTGCGGGTCTTCGACCAAAGCGGAATGCACCGAGCGTCGTAGATCGCCTGCCGACTTCTCCCAACTGAACTTCTCTTCGCCCGCCTCGAGCCGCGAGAACGGATAGCTCCACACATCTCGCCCCTCGACGATCTCGCGTGAACGCTGCTCCACACGCTGTTTGGCCGCGATGTGCTTGTCGTCGTTGTCCGGGGGGTTGAGTCGCGTTTCGGCGCGAACGCCGAACGAGCCGTCGGCATGGACCTCGACCACCACGCGCTCTTCGAGCGTTTGTTCCCAGCAGCCGGTCGCCAGAATCGCTACCGACAAGAGCAACGATCCGCGGACATGGATCCGTTTCATCATCAGGCCCTCTGACTGGCGGCGTTCCCCACGCGGGCGATGGCCGGCGCGTGGCTGCAACCGGAGCGGAGCACCGTTTGAAGATCGACTCGATTCTCTCGACGCGGGTTCGGCATCGCGCCTCCGAGTAACGCCAGGCGCCATGCTATCCCCCGCGTTCGGGCCTGCCACCTCGGGTGCGAGGAGAACAGGTCTCCTCCGGCGTGGGGGACGAAGCCGCCTCCCGATCGGTCCCGAGTCTCGGGGCGCGAAGCAACGTGGACGGCTACACTCTTGTTCTTCCGAGGATTCCAGCCGTGAGCACGCCCACCAAACTTCCCGCCTACAACCCGCACCCCGAGTCTCCAGCCGGTCGTGCGCGTCAGGGTGGTGTCACAGGGCCCAAGCCCTCCTGGTTGAAAATTCGGATCCAAACGGGACCCACCTATAACAAGGTCCGAAGACTGGTCCAGGACTTGAAACTGAACACGATTTGCGCCGAGGGGCATTGCCCCAACGTTTACGAGTGCTGGTCGCAAGGGACCGCCACCTTCATGGTTCTGGGCGATATCTGCACGCGACGGTGCGGATTTTGCGCGGTGAAGACTGGAATGCCGTCGTCCGCCCCCGATCCGCTCGAGCCTCAACGGTTGGCGCAAGGCGTGAAGGCGCTCGGCTTGAAACATATCGTGATTACCTCGGTCGACCGCGATGACTTGCCCGATGGCGGCGCGGCGCACTTCGCACAGTGCATTCAAGCGGTTCATCGCGAGTTGCCAAACTGTGCTGTCGAAGTGCTCACCCCCGATTTCAAGATCGACCCCGAGCACGCTCTCGATTTGGTGCTGACTGCCAAGCCCGAGATCTTTTCGCACAACATCGAAACGGTGCCCGAAATGTACCGTGTCGCACGCCCCGGTTCGCGCTTCGAACATTCACTGATGCTATTGCGTCGCGCCTCGCAACGACGCGACGAATTCGGCGGCCACACCAAGACGGCGATGATGTTGGGCCTGGGTGAGACCGTGGATCAAGTTCGACGAACCATGGAGACTCTCTGCGAGGCTGGTGTCGATGTGCTCGCGATGGGCCAGTACCTGCGACCCTCCCCCGATCACCTCGCTGTCGATCGCTATGCCCATCCCGACGAGTTCGCGCGCTGGCGCGCCGAAGGTCTCGCCATGGGGTTTAGGCATGTCGAGGCGGGCCCTTTGGTTCGCTCTTCCTACCACGCACAGGACCATCGCCCGCGCTGAACCTACATTGCCGGTGAGGGCCGTCCCGTTGGGCTCTATTGGGGTGTGCGATGTTTACAACGCGATCGATTTCGCCGGCGTTCGTTGCCCTCGCGGTGTTGTTCGGCCCGGCCTCATTCGTGGTAGCCGGCACTGCCGTGACGGCGAGCAAACCAACGGACGAATTGAAGCGACTGGTGTTTCCCGAGGTCGACCTGGTCGCGTTGCAAGCGCGCGGCAATCGAGTCATGGACGAACTCGCCGGGCTTTACCTGCAATCGAATCTGCCGGAACGTGTCGCGATCGCCCGCGTCTTCTACCAGTTGGGTTGGAAGTCCGACGCCGCCAAGCGCGCGCTGCTCGAGGACATCCACACCAGCGATGAGGCGTTGCGGTTGCAGGTGCAATGGGCGTTGGGTCGTGTCAGCGACGACCCCGATGTGGTCGATATCTTGATCGACAACATGCGCCATGACAGCAACCCGTTGTTTCGCGACAAGGCAGCCTGTGCCCTGTCCTACGATCAGATTCACCTCAGCGAAAAGCAGAAGCTCAGGCTCTACGAACGGCTGATCGCAGCCTTGAGCGACGAGAATCCGCAAGTCCGGGCGATTGCGCTCAAGTCGCTGCAGATTCACACCGGACAGACCAAACAGTTCCGCTACAACGCGCCGCCCGAACAGCGTGACCGTAGCGTACGCGAGTGGACCCAATGGCTCGAAGACTACCGCGCCTCGTTCTGAGTGCAGCGGCGCTGTGGTTCGCGCC
>CAZAHQ010000348.1:0-4747 GCA_964484415.1 uncultured Acidobacteriota bacterium
CTGTCAGCAAGACCTCGACCACGCGGCGGCTCACAGGCTCAAGCAGTTCGAGGACTTCGTGGCCTCGACCGTCGAACGCGAACTCCGCCAGATCAGGGAGGCGTTCACCCGACAGAGAAAAGCGTTTGCCGATCTCAAGACGACGACCGAAGCGGTTGACGAAACGCTCAAGGAAATTCGCATCGAGCATGAAGCTGTCGCAGACGCCATCAGTGCGGCGCTGGCGTCGAACGAGAAGCGCCGGGCCGCCGTATTGTCGGCCCTCACGGAAGACAAGGACCTGGCCGCCGACTGCGCGGCCCTCGTGTCCGTCACCGCCGGAGCCGAGGGGCTGTCGGCGCAGATCGAGGAGCGGATCAAGACGCTGCGCACCAGCGCGAACGACCAGACGCGCAAGAGCATGACCGCAGAAGCCCAGGAGCTGCGCGCCCGGAAGTTACTGGCCGCGCATCAGCAGACGGTCCTCGATGACATCGAGCGCCGGAAGAAATTTGCTGCCTACGGCCTATGCATCGACGATACGAAGACGCAGGCCATCACCGCCAAGAGCACGGCCGTCACCAAGACGGTTGTTTCGCAGAAGCTCAAGAAGAGCTTTCAGGACGAGCTGGTCAATCTTTCATTCCGCCATGTCGAGGTCGAGCTGAAAGAGCTTGGCGGCGCGGATGGCGTCTTCTATCACAAGCTCGTTCTCACGCGTGCGCCCGGCGTCGAGCTGCCGAAAGTGGTCAGTGAGGGCGAGCAACGGTGTCTTTCCATCGCCGCGTTCTTCGCTGAACTCAGCACAGCCGACGATCCCTCCGGCATCGTGTTCGACGACCCCGTATCCTCCCTGGATTTTCAGTGGCGCAACGGCGTGGCGCGGCGGCTGGTGCAGGAGTCGAAAACGCGGCAGGTCATCGTCTTCACGCACGATGTCGTGTTCCTGCTCTCGCTCCGGCAATACGCCGAAGAGCTGGGCGTCGAGCCGCTCGACCAGCATGTTCGCCATCAGTCCAAAGGTGCGGGCGTGTGCGCGGAAGAGCTGCCTTGGGTGGCGCTCCCCGTGAAGAAGAAAATCGGATACCTCAATAATTGCTGGCAGGCCGCCGACAAGCTTTCGCGCGACGGGCATCAGGACGCCTACGAGAAGGAAGCCAAATATCTTTACGGGCTGCTCCGCGAAGCGTGGGAACGCGCGCTTGAAGAGGTGCTTCTGGGTGGCGTCGTTGAACGCTACAGACCGGGCGTTCAGACGCAGCAGATTGCGCAGATCGCCGACATCAGCGCCGAGGATTGCAAGGCCGTCGAAATGGCCATGACGAAATGCTCGACATGGCTTCCCGGCCACGATAAGGCCCCGGCGGCCCGCGCGCCGATCCCCGCGCCGGCGGAACTCAAGGCCGACATTGACGCGCTCGCGACCTGGGTTGCGGCGATTCGCAAGCGACGGGGCTAGGGAATGGCATGAGCGCGATCCCTTGGCTAGAGCAACACGCCCCTGGATTTTCTGGCCTGAGCGCTGCGGAGCGCGGTCTCCTCATGGACTTCGCCTTGCTCTGGAGTCTGTTCGAGGGAGAAGTCCTGAATTCTGCCGCGAGCGTGAACACCATCGAGCAGGCTGTTCAGCGATGGAACCAAGCGGGCTTACTGTCGCCGCAGACGTTCGCTGCGGCAGCCGGATATTTCAGGGAACGCTATTACGCGGACGGCGCATTCACCTACCGTTTCGACCATCTGCATCTTGAGCGGTCCGGAAATCCCCAGGTCGTGCGGAATGTTCTGAGTGGACAGGATTCAGCGCCCGGCAGTATTGCGTCGGCAATGCTCATCATTGCGTATCGCTACCGGAACAATTTGTTTCACGGCGAGAAGTGGGCGTATCAGCTTCAAGAGCAGGAGCAGAACTTCTCGCACGCTAACGAAATGCTTATGCGCGCCATTGAATTGAACCGACAAGTCCAGCAGAACGCGCTGGGCCGCGCGGAATAGAGGATCAAGAGTTGTCTATCGTCCTGAACGCATTCCCGCTGAAGGTTCCAGAGTCGGAGCTTGAAGCCCGCCAGGTCCCCTATGACAAGGAGACGCTGGACGGCCTTCGCGCGAAGCACGGATCGACGCATTCGTTCCGCAGGCAGGGCGACAACATCCTGATCTTCTCGGGAGACGGCGCGTTCCCCGTATCCGGCACGCCGCAGACCATCGCGTTCAACGACAATTTCGGCATCTTCTGCTCGCTGGTGAAGGACGGGCTGACACGGCACTTTGCAGGGCTGGGCCGCAATCCCTCCGGCTTCAACCCTATCGAGCTGGTGAGCGCCAGACCGGATGACAATCTTCTGGTTCCGATGCTGGGCGATGCTTACCCGCTCAAGGTCTGCGCCAAATACAGTATCGACACCCGCTATGTTCAAGGCCATCCGTGCCTCGTCATTGATTGCACAACGCGCCGGGCGCTCAAAGAGAACGGCCTGTTCTTCCTGAACGCCGGGTTCGATCTCATGGGACGCTACGTCGTCGTCGAACAGGAGGACGGATACAGAAAGCTTCTGGGATCGGTCAACGCCCGCAAGGGCGAAACGCTCTATGTTACGCAGCCTGACGGACAGGTCGTGCAGATCGAAGCGAAAGACATTTATCTGGAAGCCAGCCGGACGAACTTCGACGACTACATTCTGCATACCCACGGTCCGAAGAAAGATTCAATCGTCGAGCACATCCGGCAATCCATTTCCATATTCAATGGCGGCGAGAACAAGAAAGCCCGCATCGGCACGCTTAAAAGTTACATTCAGTCGAAGACCATTCTGCTGATCGACGGAACGCGCATTGAGATCGAGGATTCGCCAGACATCCAGAGTGAATGCGTGCAGATGCAAAAGCCGGTCTTTGTCTTCAACGACAACGGCGAGGCGGATTGGGCCGAGAAAGGTCTGACCTCATCCGGCCCCTATACGAAGCGAACCTTCGACCGGAACGATCCGTCGATCTGCGTGATCTGCGCGCAGCACGACAAGGGGCGCGTCGAGCAGTTTGTCCGCAAGCTCTTGAAAGGCATTTCTGGCAGCAAGTATTTCACCGGGGGGCTTGAAGGCAAGTTCGCTCTGGGCACCAGCCGCGTTGAAGTCTTCGAGACGGCGACGGACAGCGTGGAGGCGTACAAGAACGCCATCGAGACGGCGATTTGCAAGAAGGCGGATGACGGCGGACGCTGGGACCTGGCGCTCGTTCAAGTGCGGCAATCCTTCAAGAAGCTCAAGGTCACGGAGAATCCGTACTATTGGGGAAAGAGCCTGTTCTTCCTGCATCAGGTCCCGGTGCAGGATTTCACGATAGAGCTTCTTGGTCAGTCCGACACTTCACTTGGCTACTCGCTCAACAATATGGCGCTGGCCTGCTACGCGAAGATGGGCGGCGTGCCGTGGCTGCTCAAGTCTTCGCCCACGCTTTCGCATGAACTCGTGATCGGCATCGGCAGCGCAAATATTGGACAGGAGCGCGGAGCCGACAATCAGCGGATCATGGGCATTACGACGGTGTTCTCCGGGGACGGCAGCTACATCGTTTCGAATACGTCGAAGGCCGTCGTGCCGGAAGCCTATTGCGAGGCGTTGACTTCGGTGCTCGGTGAGACCATCGAGAAAATCCAGAAGCGCATGAACTGGCAGAAAGGCGACACGATCCGCCTGATCTTTCACGCGCAGGTGAAGAAGTTCAACAAGGAAGAGATCGAAGCTGTCCGCGCCGTCATCGACAAGTACCGCGAGTATCAGATCGAGTATGCGTTCCTGAAAATCTCTGAAGATCACGGGCTGCATATGTTCGACTCGGCGACCGCCGGAGTGCAGAAAGGACGGCTCGCACCATCGCGCGGAAAGACGTTCAAGCTCTCCAAGCATGAAATGCTCATTTATCTGATCGGCCAGCGCGAGTTGCGGCAGGACACGGACGGGCATCCGCGCGGTGTGATCCTCGATGTTCACAAGGATTCGACCTTCAAGGACATCAAGTATCTGAGCGCCCAGCTTTACAGCTTCGCATCCCATTCCTGGCGCAGCTACTTCCCGAATCCCATGCCCGTGACGATCAGCTATTCCGATCTGATCGCCCGGAATCTCGGATGGCTCAACCAGCTTCCCGGCTGGAACGACTCGGTGATGATCGGGAAGATCGGGCAATCCCAATGGTTCCTGTAGAAAAGGACAACGCCTACCAGTTGCGCGAATACCTTCACCGCAAGGTGATCGAGAGCGCGCACGCCGATCCGTTCAAATCCTCCTTTCTGCATTTTCTCGGGCTGTCGAAAGACGGCGGTCCGTCCTTCGACTTTGCCACGCTCTCCTTGTATCAGCGGTGCGCGATTGCCGGGCTGGGGATTCTGGACGAGACCGTATCCGCTCAGGATGTTTCGCGGCTGCTCGGGCAGGCCGCCAAGATCGACTCCACGCCCCGGCCCTGGGTGTCGGACGTGTTCGGCGTCATGGCCGTGAAATGGCTGGCCGCACAGATGAACGATGCGCGCATCGCGCGGGAGTTTGAGAACTGGACTTCCGGCTTTCTTGCGCAGCAGGCCAGCGGCGATCACCTCAATCTCTTCGAGAAGGATATCGCGGCCTATATCCGCAGCGGGGAGTCCGCCATCTATGCAAGCGCGTGCGTGCCGCTCTTTCTTCACTACCGGACGACACGGCGGATCGACGATCACCAAAGCCGCATGTCCCTGATCGGCCGCTTCATGGCTGAGTTCCGGGCGCAGGCGCAGGGAGAC
>CAZAHQ010000349.1:0-4736 GCA_964484415.1 uncultured Acidobacteriota bacterium
CTACAACGACGCTCCCCGCGGCAGCCTGGGTCGTACACCGGACCTCGCGGAGATGGACCTGCATGTCGGCTACAAGCGAGCTATCAAGGACACCTCGCTGAAGATCACGCTCGATGTTACGAACGTGCTCAACAACCAGGAGTCCGACGCACTCAACGACAATGTCGAGTTGACGGCCGGCGTTTTGGATCCGGATTACAACAAGATCATTAGCTACCAGCCGCCTCGTTCCATTCGATTCGGCGTGATCTGGGACTTCTGATCGATTAAGGCAATCGCTCGTGGCACACAAGGGCCCCCGAATTTCGGGGGCCCTTTTTCTTTACCTGTCCAACACAAGTGGTGATCGGAATGGGTTGAGCGTCGCGCCCAGCGCTCGATGCGTTAGGTAAATCATTTACCTCGCGTAGCGCGCTCTATTTGGCTCCATCCGTCTCAACTCGCGCCCGATACGGATACCAACCGTCGTCAGCAACACGTAATGAACCTGCAAACGCTTGCCGCGTCACCGGAACGCGCGCGTCGCCTTGGCCCTTCGCTTGCACTCTGTCCTACCAACGCGATCCGACCGAGTCCGATCGCTCGTGAGAAGCGCGAGTTCTCGGCTCGCGTGCGTTGGCAGGTCGAGGAGCCGATGCCACCGGCACCGCGACCCGTTTCGCTCGCCGTCACCTCGGTGGCGGCGGGAAGGAGGCTTCGGTATGAGGAAACACTCGTGGCTCATCGCCTGTGTGATCGCGCTTGCGATCCCCTTGGCTGCATTCGCTCAACAGCCAACGACGGGCGCGCTCAAGGGCGTCGTCGGAGACAGAGACGGGAAGGCCCTTCCCGGCGCCACCGTGGTTATCACCGGTCCACTCGGTGAGCGCGGCGTTCAGACGGATGAAAGCGGTAACTTCGAAATCCGGTTCCTTCCCACCGGAACCTACCGGATCAAGGTCGAAATGCCGGGCTTTGCAACGATCGAGATTCCCAGCGTATCGATCAACGCCGGCCAATCGACTCGCCTTCCTATCACCTTGCTTGCCACGCAGGAGGAGGAAGTCAATGTCACGGCTCAACCACTGCTGGACTCCAAGCGAACCGAAGTGGTAACCAACTACTCGGCGAAGGAGTCGGTCGAGACCTTGCCGGTCGGTCGTAACTTCACAGATGTCGTCAACTTTGCACCGGGCGTCGTCGATGGAGGCGCAACCGGTGACGGGAACTACTCGATTGGTGGTTCCTCTGGTTTGGAGAACTCCTACATCATCGACGGCGTCAATATCACTGACTCGGGATATGGCGGAGTGGGAAGCTACAGCATCGTCTATGGCTCGCTAGGGACAGGGATCACAAGTCAGTTCCTGGAGGAAGTGCAGGTCAAGTCGGGTGGATTCGAAGCGGAGTATGGCCAAGCGCTCGGCGGAATCGTGGCGGGCACTTTGCGCTCCGGAACCAATGACTTCAGCGGTAGTCTCTCGGCGTACGTGAGTCCTGCGTCGTGGGAAGCGCAGGGCAAGGATGTCGTTCTGTCAACGGGTGCTGTTCCCAACATTCATGAGCGCGCAGAACAGGATTTCGGCGTAAGTGTGGGCGGCCCGATTCTGAAGGACAAGCTGTTCTGGTTTGCGGGCTACAACCCGACACAAACCTCAGCCGACACGTTCGCTCAATCACTCGACAATCCGCTGCTCGGGGTCGATCCGGGTGCGTCGGGAACATACCCCAGCCAAAACGTGTTCGCGTCAGCGGGCGAAGGCAAGGAGGTCAAGCGCTCGCGCGACAACTACGCTGCCAAGCTCAACTGGGCGTTGACGCCGAATCACCGGCTCGAACTCACTGCATTCGGCGATCCGGGCGATGGGGACGGGCGATCAGGTGCCAATGCCGGCCAATTCGTGATGGCCGGGATTCGCGATTCCAACGGCAACTTCGCCGTGGACGCAGGGGACGCGCGATACAGTCGAACGGCCCCCTTCTCCGGTGACGCGCGACGCTCGAACCTCTCGTTCGGAGCCGACCAACAATCGCTTCGTTACAACGGTTTGTTTGTCGGCGAGTGGTTCTTGGAGTCGCAGGTCAACCATCGAAAGAACTCTCTCGACGAAAGCTCGGTACTCGACGACTATCAATTCACCGACAATCGGATCCTTCGTGAGTTGCAGTTCTCGCGACCTCAGACACTCAGTAGCGCTGTCTTCCCCACCGCCGGCGGCGCGGGCACCTTGTCGAACCAGGCCGACACCACTTGGGACTACTCCGTCAAGCTGAGCAAATCGTTCGGCGGGCACGAGCTGAAGGCCGGAATGCAGTACTTCGATCTGGAGTACTCGCAACCCAACACGTGGTCGGGCGCCACCTTCGATGTGTACTTCACCGACGCAAACTCCGGCAACTTGTTTGCCGTCCCGACGACGACTGGGGCACTGGTCCAGGTTCGCAACGGGATCCCGGACTGCTCGATCTGCAACTTCTCGACGGGCAACCCGCAATATCGCACGACACGAACCGCTTTCAACCCGATCAATGCTCCAGTTGAGGGAAGAGAGACATCGCTGTTTCTGCAGGATACCTGGAGCATCAACGACAAATGGGTCGTGAAATTCGGTGTTCGCTCCAGCCAGCAAAAACTCGATGGCGGATCGGACTCCTTCGTGCTTCCTTTGCGTTCGGATCCGGTGACGGGCGCGATCACCAACGAGGACACGGTCTATGCACCGAATAGCTATAGCTTCAAGACCGAATGGTCTCCGCGACTGGGCGTGAGTTTCGATCCCAAGGCCAACGGCAAGACCAAGCTCTACGCCAACTACGCTCGTTATTTCGAGCGTGTACCTGCCGATCTCGCAGTGCGTCAGTTCGCCAATCAGGTCGGAACGACAACCGGCCGGTTCCGCGACCCCGAACTCACCTTCCCGAACATCGGCGTTCAACCCAACCTTCAGGGCGCCCAGCCGGGCGTGGTCTGTGGCCAGAGAGCAGCAGTCAATCCTGCGACGGGCGAGCCACTCTGCACGGGTGAATCGCGCCTGCCCTACGTGGACGAGATCGTCGTCGGCTGGCAACAACTGGTGCGCCCCGACTTATCGGTTGAGGTACGTGGGATCTACCGCGATCAGGGTCGTGTCCTCGAGGATGTGCAGTTTGCTACCAACGAGGAGATCCAGAACCTCTACTACGCGGCCGATCTCAATGGCGACGGATCGATCACGAACAACGAGATTCCATTCCCGAGCTTCGGTGCGAAGCCATTCGGCGCCTACGTTCTCGCGAATCCGGGTGAAAACACACCAAACGTATTCGGCTCACCGGAACGCATCTACAAAGCGATGGAAGTTGTCATGACGAAGAACTTCACCGATCGATGGTCGTTCAGCGCCAACTACCGCTATAGCCGCCTGCGCGGGAACTACGAAGGGTTGTTCCGAAACGACAACGCACAGTCCGACCCGAACATCTCGTCCCTGTTCGACTTCCCACTCTTCAGTGAAGACGGAAAGCTCAGCGGCACGATGCGTGGGCAGTTCCAGAACGGCCCGCTCAACACCGATCGCCCGCACGTGATGCACCTGCTCGGCACCTATGCTTTCGACAACGGGCTCGAGCTCGGCGGCATCTTCAACTGGGCGTCCGGTGTCCCCCGCACTGCGTATCTCGCACATCCGAACTACCAGAACGCTGGAGAAATCCCGGGTTCGGACCCGCTCTATCTCGCACCCGGCGACACCGACGGTGACGGCATCGCCGATTCCTGGGTGTTGGGTGATCGCGGTGCTCCTGGGAATTTCTTCCTCGGTGATTACTCCGATTCGGCGCGCGGCAGCTTGGGCCGCACACCCGACTTCGCGACGCTCGACCTGCATGTCGGCTATCAGCGTGCGATCAAGGACACGCGCCTCAAGCTTACGCTCGACGTCTCGAACCTGTTCAACTCCCAAGAAGCGGGGGCTTTCAACGACAACGTGGAACTGACGGCCGGATCTCCCGATCCGACGTTCGGCAAGATCATCGGATATCAGCTCCCGCGCGCCATACGCTTTGGTGCGATCTGGGACTTCTAGTCCGACGATTCCCCACGTCGCCAGCGTTACCGCGCGGCTCCGAAAGGGGCCGCGCTTTTTTCCTCGCCATGCCAGAATCGCGCGCATGCCGGCACCCACTTCGCGTCGACCTTGGCTACTACGCGGCCTGATCCTCGCATTCGCCCTCTCGATCGCAGCCGTTATCTGGGCCAGTGTTCGCTCGGCAGGCCCGGGCGAGGTCTTGGTCCTTTCGGATCGCGTGATCGCCGGCCCAATCCGCCTGCTATCACCGCCGTGGGCGCCACATCGCATCGTTCCTCGACAGTCGCCGATCAGAGCGCGCACGGCACTGAAGCTCGGCGAAGGAAGCGACTGGCCTGTCGAGATCGAAGCAATCGTCAACGTCGATGCGGCAACCGCGTCGGACGATGCCCGCGACTGGCTGTTGGGGGACGCCGCCGCCGCGCTCAAGCTGCAGGTCGATTCGACCCTCGAGTCAAAGCGTACCAGTCTGAGTGCTCGTGAGGTGCTCGCGCGCCCGGCAACATTGGCGAACCTGTTGCGCGGACCGCTGCGCGAACGGCTCCCTCGCGGACTCGAACTCGTGGGACTCAAGGCGTCGCTCGTGGCCACACCCGAGCAGGCGCGGTCGCTCGCTCAAAGCGGTCTGACAGGGCAACTCCGCAAGCCCGTGGCCCGCGTGCTCTACCTCGGCCTCGATGGCGCCGACTG
>CAZAHQ010000350.1:0-4735 GCA_964484415.1 uncultured Acidobacteriota bacterium
CGGTCTTGGTGGGTCCGACACCGGCCTCTTGATAAATGACGTCATCATCCTTGGCCCAGACGAAGTGCGGCACGTTGGCAGGCGCGACGTAAATGCTGCCGGTTGGAACCGCAACCAACTTGGCCTCATCGAACGTCTCGCCGAAGCCGACGTACAGAGTACCGGACAGCACCGTGCTGTTGCGCTCATCGGGGTGTGTGTGCGGCATGATGCGCCCGCCTTTGGATAGTCTGACTCTCAAGATGTACGGTCCGGCTTTCTGCTCTTGGCCAAGCGCCCAGGTCGCTCTTACTGCCGGGTTGTTGGGGGGCGCGATCCAGGCCAACTTTTCTGGGTCGATGGGCGCCGGCTTTGGTGTCGGCGATTGAGCAGCAGCGTTGAGTGAAAGAGCCAGGCAGATCATCGTCGTTGAGATCGCAACGCACTTCATGTCGACACTCCAGCAGTGATAACAGAATCCTGATCGTGGGTCGTTGCAGTCGGCGTGCACACGCGACGCGGCTTCACAGCCATCGCCGCACGCGCGCAAGATACTGCCGATACGGCTCACCGAACTTGGCCGTCAAGTATCGCTCCTCGCGCAAGACGACCCCCCAGTGCAGCACGCCAGCCACCGGGATGAAGAGCAACAACGGCGCGACGCCGTTGACCAGACACGCAACCCCAAGGTAAACCCCGAGTCCGGCGACATACAGCGGATTTCTCGTGCGGCGATACGGGCCGTCAGTAGCAATGGCGAGTGTCGGTTGATGCGGGCTGATGTTGGTGCCCACACGATCGAATGCCGCGTGCGCACGAAATCCCAGCGCCGCACTCAAAACGATCAGCGTCACGCCCGCGATCCACGCCGGCATCGTCGGAAGAACCGGGAGCGGATACAGCCAGTTGAGGAACGCGCCGAGCAACATCGAGCCACCCAGAAGGAGTGGTGGGAAAACGACGACCGCGGGAGCGTCGGAGTTTCGGGGCATGTTTTGAACTCCAGCCAGCCGCATGACAACGCTTGTCGCTGCGCGTTGGCGCCAGCAGTCTACCCCGTCACCCGCGAATCTACTGTGCGAGTCGGCCTGCGGAAGCGTTCGGAACTCGGATCTACCGATTGGAATTCAGCAACGCCTGCTGAATCGCCGCCAGTAGTTGCTGCGGCTCATCGGTTCCCAGGCGGAACTTCTTGTCGTTGTTCAACTGCAACTCGACAGCGTCCAACCCTGAGACGTTGAACAGCCAGCCGTGTGGCGTTAAACGGATTCCCCAGCCGTAGTACCAGTGGTTACGAACGAGCTTGGCACTGCGAATGGAATCCACGCGGAATGTCTTCCGAAACACTCCGGGCCCGAACCACGCAGTCACACGATCTGATGTGACCTCCACGGTGAGTGACGAGAATATTAGGAGGGCTAGCAGGACAGTGACGAAAACGATGCTAACCACGGCCGTCGCCGGTCCCGGCGCTACCGCCACCGCGAGCACTGCCGTGAGTAGCGCGCCGCAGCCAAGTGCGATCAGAGTCAGTCGCCCGGTTTGGCGGTGCTTATAGATTTGCATCTTGTGTCCGGCCCGCTGTCAGCATCGTCACGGCAGCTCCGGGTTCCAACCGACTGGAGAGCACGGCCTCAACAGACACTGTCGTCGGCGAGTCGATGATCGACATCGAGGCAGGGATAACCATGGCGACTCCAGTTCGAAACGAAGGCTTCATGTTTCCGTCGTCGCTGCGCCGCACGCGCTTACAACTCCCCGGTATCGCGGGGTATCGCCCCGGCGGATTGGGTAGCGCGCTATCACCGGCAACAACAGCTGATAGTAACTGCTCGACTCTAGGTGGAGCGTTCATTGCCGTCACACTAGTGGTTTACCTCGTCAGCACCATGACGCATAACTCGGGACGCTTCGGTGTTGGATCTCGGCGGAGTTCGTCGTGGTATGACGCGGACTCTTACGTCGCTGTCGCCGTTCAGCTCATATGAGTAGTTCGGCGAGAGCCATATGGTCGTCTCCTCAGACTTGGAGACAGCGATGCAGATCTCAACCTCGTATTTGACGGTATCGTCGCTAGTGTTCGTGATTCGGAGGCGAGGCCGCGTGAGGTTTTTCTTGGCCTCGACCTGAACGTCCCAGTCTTTTGGGACAGCGTCGAACGCGGAGCGCCGTGCCTCTAGGGAGACAGCCAGGTGAGCGGGCATGCCGTCGCCCCAAGTCCACGCGTGCGCCGGTATCGGGCTTGATGCCGGCCATTCCAACTCGATCCGCACCGGCCCGGTAGCGGCAGCCGTCAGGAGGTTCGACCCGGCTAGGGCAACAGCGAGTGCCACGATGGCTTTCATTCTGGATCCTCCAGGGCTCCTCAGGGGAAAAGGGCCTGACAGATCATGACGCAGCGGCCTCGGGACGCCTCTTGTCCTTCGTCACCCGTGCTTCACACGCCGCAGGACTGCGGAGCCGCAGGGTCGCTAGCTCACCCTTGCTAAACCAGCGGGCTGCGATCGAGTTTTGATCAGCAACTAGATTCAGCGCGCGATGGTCGAGAGGATCTCCGAGGGAGACTACGCGCAGTCGAGAGTTTCCGTCCGCATCAGTCATCGCAGCGACCACGAGTGTCCACGTTCGAATCAGCTCAGTTCTCGGGGGTCGTGCCGCAGGGCCGCACCGTGAATGAAACGGTCGAGACCATTGATGTGATGCCTACAGTGCTTTCACTTTGCGCGCTCGACGCTCCAAAGGAGATTCAGGGCAGAAGTTTGCGACCATTGCTTGCGCCGTCGGGCGCCGGAGCATCCGGAGCGGCGGCGGCTGATAGCGCGGGCTGGAACAATCGACGGGCTTTCACGCAGAAGGCGACCTCAAAGGACCATGGAGGTGCACCGCCGCCCGATAACACCGAGTCGTTCGCGGTAACTCTGGATGGCTGGAAGTTGATCCATCACACCAAGCTGCCACCTGCGGGAAAAGAGTTCGAGTTGTTCGAGATCGAGAAAGACCCACTGAATGCGACTGACGTTGCTGCGGCGCACCCAGAGATCGTGCAGCGGCTCTCCGAACTCATCGACGCGTGGCGCAAGGAGACGCAGGCCGCGCGACTTGCATCGGACGAACAAGCCAACAAAGACATTTCACCGGAGGATCTCGAGCGGCTGCGCAGTCTTGGTTATGTTCAGTAGGTTCAGTTCGAGCGCAGTTCGAAGAGGCGTCCACCCGCCCAGCACTGCGGTATGGCGAGCACGACGAGGGCAATCGGATACCACTTGGGTGATAAGTCGAGCTTCCAGGTCGCAGCCAAGCCAACCAGAGCCAGACCCGAACCGATGTACCCGAGAGCCATCGCGTGCTTCATCGGGTTGGTCGGCGCGAGGCGCGCCGTCAACCACGCCCCGCCAATACCGATGACAAGACGATAGGCGGTCGCCAGTAGCGCTTGTGCCTCGGTCATCGGCTGGCCCATGGGCGCGTAGATTCCAGCGAGATGCAGCACGATGTCTACAAGCGTCGTTCCCACGATGATCAGCAGGATTCCGGCGACAACCGCCCACACCGACCGCAGCTTCATCAGCCGTTCTCGGTCGCCACGCTCACCATCCACCCGACACCGAAGCGATCCGTCAGCATGCCGAAGCGCGGCGACCAGAAGGTTTTCGTCAGCGGCATCCGAACCTGACCTCCTTCGGCAAGCGCCGCGAATGCGCGGTCGGCTTCTGATTCCGTCGGTACGGCAAGCGATAGGGTGAAACCGTTGAAACTCGCGCCTTCTTCACAACCGTCGGACGCCATGAGTCTCGAGGCTCCAATCCGGAAGCTGGCGTGCATCACCTTGCTTTCGAACCCTGCCTGCAGCATACCGGGAGGAAGCGGTTCGGGGCTGTCCTTGTAGAGCATGATCATCTCGATCTGTGCACCGAGCGCTGCGCGATAGAACGCCAGTGCTTCTTCACACCGACCGCCAAAGAACAGATACGGTTGAATGTAGTTGCTCGACATGTTGACTCCTGGACTTTCCAGTTTATCTGTCGGAGAGACGCGCTCGTAACGCTACCACACCAGCGCGCCGCGAGGGCGAGCTTTCAAGTCCCTGCCGGTGATCCCGCTTCTGCAGTCGCCGGTTCCGCTTCAAGATGGCTCTGCAACGGATCCGGCCCGAAACGATTCGCGCCGTCTGTACCCTTCAAGAACCAGATTTCAACGAGCACCCAGATCGCGGCCGCGATGTTCACAAACGGGATCAGTAGCGTCATGAACCACCACGCGGACCGATTTCGATCGTGCCAGCGCTTGACCGCGATCGCGCAACCCGGATACATGCCTGCCAACCCAAACACGATGCCGACCGCTTTGGCACCGCTCGAGTCAATCGCGTACATCAGGATGTTGGCCAGGATCCCAATTGGCAGAAGGATGAGGTAACCCTTCAACCAGTACTCGGAACGGCTGATCCTGCCCCGGTACGACAAGAGCACGTTAGCGATCGTGACAGGGCCTCGACCACCCGCTACCGACTCGGTCGGCAGATCGACTGCTTTCAAACTGATGACGAAAGCCAGCATCAGGATCCAACCCACGACACCGAAAACAGCCGACACGATATTGAATGTGTCGAGCACCTTTCGATACGAGTCGATTTCGAGAAGTTGGTTTCGAAGCAACAGATTCGGAATGTAGAACATGCTGAAGAGAATCCATGTAAGTAGCAGGTAGCCGAGCAAGAATCCCTCATTAAATTTATATGGAACTTAGAATGATTGAT
>CAZAHQ010000351.1:0-4722 GCA_964484415.1 uncultured Acidobacteriota bacterium
CGGGGCTGCAAAGGAGGAAGAGAGAAAGAAGGACACCGAAAGCTCGAGGCGCGGTTGGCATCGTACTCCCCCGTGATTTCGTGAGGGAGGGAGTTTAGCGCGCGACGCCGGGATAGCCGCTGCCGACGAGATTTCGCGGTGAAAGTTCTTCGCGCCATCATGATTTGCGATCAAGACAGTGCACACTGACACCCGATGAAGATCGTCAGCTACAACCTACGGCTCGGCGGCAAGGCGGGCGCGCGCGCACATTGGCAACGCATCTTCGAGGCGACAGCCGCCGACATCTTCCTGGTTCAGGAGACGCGCAGCCCCGACCGCTACGCTTCCGAGGCCGAGTGGCCGGCGCTTCGTTCGCGCGTGCAGTGGAGCAGCGTCCCGAACATCACCTGGGGTTCGGCGATCTATCTCAGGTCGGGACGATGGCGTGCGATAGATCTCGATCGCTTCAAGGGATATGTCGTCGGCGTTGAACTGATGGGCCCGAAGCTCGACGGGATGACCCGGCGCCCCTTGCGCGTCTTCAGCCTGCACGTCCCTTCCCCCTACAAGCGGCCGATGCACGAGATCCTCGATCGGATCGCGGCGCTCCCCAACGCGCAGCGCTGCGACCACATCATCGGCGGCGATTTCAACCTCACAACCGGCGTGCGTCACCCCACCGAACGCCGACAGGTTCACGATCTATGGCTGCTCGACCGGATGCGCCGCGAGTTCAACCTGCTCAACGCCTGGCAAGTCGCCAACCCGAATCGCGACCTGCCGCAGACGCTGCGCTGGGGGAAGGATCACAGCGAGCCGTATCACTGCGATGCAGTCTTTCTCCCTGCCGCTTGGTATCGATTCTTGGAATCGTGCGAGGTGATCAGCGGCCCCGACTGGGACGCGCTGAGCGATCACAACCCGGTCGTCGCGAGCCTGTCGTTTTAGAGTGCCGAGGCGTCGGCCGCGTGATCCTTCGCGTGTCGCTGTCTCCTGCCGGCCAGCGGTCAGGTTCGCCTGCCTAGCGGCGGTGACTTGGCGCCTCGCACTTCTATACTTCGCGCATCCATGCCGAACCCCGCGTCATCGATCGATCGCCTGACCGACCTGTTGATACGTTGGCTTCGCGTCCCCCCCGCACCGCAATTTCCTCCAGGCGACCCGAGCACAGCGCGCGTGTTTCAGGGTGGCCGCAACTACTGGCGGCTTCTGGTTATCAAGTGGTGGCTCAAGCAGGCCGGAACCCTCACCGCGCTGAGTTTGGCCTGGATCTACGCGCATCAAGTCGAGTGGTTCGCCGTCTTCTTCCCGGCGCTCTTCTACCACCCCCTACGCATGCACAGCGATTCAGTCTTGTTTTGGTTTCGGTTGCTCGAGCAGTTCGCGTGGGTCAGCTTCTTGTTTCAGTTGCCGCTCTCCTATCTTCGCAATCACGTCGCCTATCGACTGCGGTGGTACGTGATCACGGATCGCGCCGCCCGGCTAAGACGCGGCTGGCTACAGGTTCACGAGCAGACGCTCACGCTCGCGAATGTGCAGCGCGTCGAGCTGCACCAAGGCCCGCTGCAACGCTGGCTCGGCTTGTGCAATCTGGAAATGCATACGGCCGGCGGTGGGGACCGGACCGAGGCCGGCGACAAAGAAGACAAGACGAAGAAATCGCTGCGAATCGCAGAGTTCGAAGGGATCGACCTCGCCGACGCCGGCGATATTCGCAATCGCCTCGAGGTCTGGGGGCGACCCGGCATCAGCCGCCAGATCGATTCGACTTCTGAAACGCTTCGCCGCCTCGCGGAGTCCTCGCGAGCGCTGCGCGACTCACTGCTCGGGATCACCTCTTCTGGAGCAGGTCTTTGAACTTCTCGTTCGCTCTGAAGTACGCGACGCGTTCTGGGTAGTCGAAGATCGCCTTGAATCACCTCAGGATTTCCAACCCCAGTGCCGCACCCGAGGAGGCGTTGGTTCTCTTGTCGCGCACCTCGAGCTGGATCGGATCGATCTCGATCATCGAATCGACGTGCCATTCACTCTTGATGGGCGTAGCGCCGTCAGGTTGTGCTAGCGCACGCCAACCGTTCGGTTCTGAACGCTGGGCATCCGCAACTACGGGTTGACGACGATTGGCGCCGAGGTCCAGTACGCCGACCCGCCAGCATCGACAGTGAAACGAAGCGACGGCTGCGGTGAACTCGGAATCACGGGGCTCCAACCCTGAAGCACAAGCGTTCCGACTGCGCCTTGTGCGATTTGCTGCAATTGCGTCGGTGTCAGGGGAATCGTGTAAAGCGCAGAGCCGGTTTGAAGCTGGATCAGGTTGAAACCAGCGCCCGGCAGCACCCCGGACTGCGACAGATTGATCTGAAAGTCGATACCCGAGTAACTCCCAACACACGGCACGCACGGATCGGCGGCAGGAGTTGGGTTGATCTGCCCTGCAGTCCACTCGTCGAAACTCGGGAGGTCCCGCGGCTGCGGACTGATCGATCCTGTACCGGGATGGATTGGCGGAGCCCCTCCGGTCGAGATCTGTGCAGTGTTCGTATTGGAAACCCAACAGTCCGAAGCGTATTTGCCGTCGAGCCCCGTGAAGATCTCCTCAGCGCGCTTGTTGCACCCGTACTTCTTGCCAAGATCGTCAACGAGTTGCCAGCAGTTTCGGGGAGGCAAACGCTCCGGATGCCATTGCCTCAGCGTGAAATTCTTTCGTGTGTCGGCAGAGACGTTCAGGCCTGCGATCCACCCGGCGAGCATCCCGGTCGAGTACGACGACCCCGGCGCTGCCGGCCAGTGATCGACACAGAAGGCAGCACCCGGCATGAGCGCTTGCGCCTGCGGCGGCGTTTCCCAGGCCGCCATAGTCAGATTGTTCTTGAGCAGATAGTGCGTGTCGAGCATGCCTGACCAGACAACTCCATCCAATCTTGCAGGGAACAACCGCGACTTGTGATTGCCACCAGAGACTACGGGCAACGATCCACGATCCAAAAGACGTTTGGTGACCAATGCGATCTGGCAGGCCAGAGTGTTTGAATCGCAGGTTGTCGCGGAGTTGGGATCGGAGCTTTCGGCATACCGTCCGAAACTCATATTGACCACCGACGGTGGTGCCCCCACCGACCTGGCGAGAACATCTTCGACCTTGCACACGGTGGCGAGCACGTGAAAGTCGGTTACCTGCCCGCCGAGCGAGGAGAGGCTTGGATCATCCAGCGCGAAGAACGATGTGTCATCGACATCACCGGCAAGCGATCCGGCCAACCAGCGAATGCTCTTGCCATGCTCACCCGTGAAATCGATGACCACCACCTTGCCGAGTGGACCTGTTGCTGGTGGCGCGCCGCTGAAGACACCGGGAAACGGGCTGATCCTTTCGGCAGGTCGCGGATAGAAACGAGACTCAGGCGATTGGCTGCCGTTGGCCAGCGGCGTGCAGTTTGGTGTGGAGTTCGCAACGCCACCGAACTGCACGATCCCGTGGTCACCGCAGGCGACCACAAGCCAGGCGTTGGGATCTGGATTCGTGCAGCCCTTCGGCAGCAAGAACCAATCGAGTCCTTGTGCACGCGCCGCAACCGGTACGAGTGCAAACAGTGCAGCCAGCGCCACGATTGCAACTGGGTGCAATCGCAGCAGGTGACGACTCGGTCGATACGCGCGCATTGGGGTCATTCCTTTCCCGGCTCGGGTGGAGCCACTATCTCCAGCGTTGATTCGAAGGCCAATCCGCGAGACGCTGCGGCAAGGCGTTGTTCAGGGAGTTCACCCACCGCGGGCGTCACCTCTGTTGGCAGCGCGCCTTGCGGACCGACCGCGAGGTAGAACGGGTGACGACCTGGCGAGGTGCCTACGAGCGCTGATGCAATGACTCGCCACTCGACCGCACCGCGATTGATCTGCGTGATGAGTCCGTCGGCCGCAGCGAGTCGCGACAGTCTTCCGCTCTCGAGCCGATAGAGTCCGAAGTCGATCCCCGACAGCGCCTCGCCGCGCTGTTGCATCACCACGCGTACGATCGAATCGGCGAGTGCGAGGTTCGTCGTGGCATCCGATCGACGATCGGCCAGCGCGCTGATTTGTATGTCAAACGTCACCCCTCCTTGCAACGCCGCAATCACACGCGGCTGATCGACCGCCGGCGCTATTCCACCAAGCTTGACGACCAAGATCGATGCGACCGCCAGCACGGCAGCGGCTGCAATCCAGTAACGCCACGATGGGCGCTGCGATTTGGCGCCCGATCGCTCTGGCTTCAGGACCTCTTGCCGCAGGTGTGAGGGAGGAGAGTCGATGACCACGCCTCCAAGCTCCGTCAGACGCCGGCGCGAAGCGGCACTGGCGGCGAGTACTCGCTCCAAGTCTCGGGCTTGGCCTTCAGGCAGTCGCCCGTCGCGATAGGCAGTCAACTGCTCGTCCGGGGGAATGGGACCGGCGACGTCGACGACGTGTCGGGACGCCTCCCAATTTCGCTCGTCGTGCTCCGATGGCTTCATCGTTGCGCCCCTTGTATGTTCGCCCGATCCAAGGGAGTCAGCGGACCGGCGTTTTCCTCTAGAAACGGCTCACTGGCGTGAATCAGAGTGACTCCGGCCCACGCGGCAGCACGGTGTTGCTGCGCAACCGAATGCAGCGCCGTCCCGAAGCAAGCCGGGATCGTGGACCCCTGACTCAAGCAGTCATACAGCGAACGATTGAAGGCAGCGGCGACCTCGTCGGGTAGATCGGCAAGAGTGGCGATCGCCC
>CAZAHQ010000352.1:0-4721 GCA_964484415.1 uncultured Acidobacteriota bacterium
CCGAGAGCAAGGCGAGACCCGCGGCTACGGGAATCGATTCGGCCACCAAATCGTCGCGTCGGACACCGCCACCCGACAATCGGGCAACGAGTTGTTCGTCGGGCTGCAGCGCCGGCTCCGCGTCACCGTTCCAGTTTTCGGTAAGAACGAGTTCGTTCGCTTGCTTGCTCCCCCAAGCTCGCGATTGAAGCCAGCGCAGCGATTCCCCCACCACCTTCTGATCGAGACCGGTCTTTTCTGGGAGTCCTTTGATGTCGCAGCGTCCCCCGAGTCCACGCAGTGCACGCGCCACAGATCGTTCCGGCGCTTCACCGCTCACCCAGGTCGCGCCCTTGGGGCCCAGGCGCAATTCGTCCTCGGAGGTTTCGCTGAGCTCGACCAGCCCAGCACTGGCAAGTCCAGTGAGCGCCCCTGCGATCGGACTTTGGTCGAGCTGAAGCTGTTGCGCCAACACCTCGACCGCGATCGAGCTGCCGAGCCGCGAAAGCGCGTCGAGCACGCGCGCATCAACCGCGCGAAAGCGTTGCATGGAGTCGATTTCCTCCGGAAAAGTGCGGCATTCTAGCCCAGAAGATCGTGCTGCCTGCCTATAATCTACCGACTCGAGCAGCGGAGAACGCGTATGCAGAAGGGCTCCCGCGGGAATCTAGAAAGAACGGTCGAAGTCACGATGGGCGGCCGGCCGTATCGTTTGCGCGGGAACGACCCCGAAACACTGATCCGGCTTGCAGCCGAGGTCGATTCGGCCTTGGCCGACGTTTCGCCTCATGCGGCACCGATCGAGGACATCAAGATCGCTGTGCTCGCCGCCCTGAATCTCGCGGGGGACCGCGATGCAGAGCGCAGGTCGTTGCGAGAGAAGCTGCAAGCGACCGCCGAGCGGATCGCACAACTGGAGGCTCGGCTGCGCCAAACCCGCGCGGTCGCCGTAGGCGAAAGTCATTGATCGAACGGGCTTTGGTTGACCTTCGATGATCGCTCCGCCGATACTACGCGGCGATCGGCTACGGCTCTCTGGGATAAGCGCGCTGGTGCACGTTGACCCAACACCTGAGATAGGGAGCCTGGGCTCCGCCTGTAGTGTGCAAGCCTCTCGAGAGGAGGAAGCCTAAGCCGGCGGGAGGGCACCCACCTGGTCGGTACCAGGGCTCAATGACTCCCGCGCGCCCTGCGGGGGCCGTGCCGATCACTTACGATTCAGTCCTTCCCATGTGCGGGGAGATGTTGGTGCGATGACGCTCTGGATTGCGGCCTTTGCGGCCGCTGTTGTGGTTGCAGCCGTACTTGCCGCATTGCTCGCCGGCCGCCATCGTCACGCGGCTGGTTTACAAGAGCGTTTGCGCGAGCTCGAGGCTTCCACCGAACGGACCGTCAAGGACTCGGTCACTCAGCGACTGCGGCAGGAAGAGGCCCGCCTTACCAAAGACATCGACTCGCGGCGCACCGAGTTGGCGCGACGAGAGGAAGAGCTCTCGCGTGGGCAGGCCGAGCTTGCCGAATCGCGCCTCAAGTCGGAGGAACAAGCAGCAGCCCTCGATGCCAAGGCGGAGGTGCTGGCCGAGCGCGCCGGCCAATTCGATACGCGGGCTCGTGAGCTGGAACAAAAGACCGCTGCGTTGGAGCAGGCGGAATCTGCCGTTCGTGCTCGCCTCGAAGAGGTCGCCGGCCTCACGACGGATCAGGCTCGTCAGCGACTGATGGATGAGGCTGAGCGAGAGGTTCAGGCCGATGTCGCGCGCATGGTCCAGCGCGCGGATGAGGCGGCGCGGCGAGAATCGGAAGACAAGGCGCGAGAGGCGACGCTCCGCGCGCTCTCTACGTTGCGAGGCTCGGTTGTGGCGGAGGGCACGATCACCGTCGTGACGCTTCCGAGCGACGAGATGAAGGGCCGCGTGATCGGGCGAGAGGGTCGCAACATCCGCGCGTTGGAGTTGGCAACCGGTGTCGATCTGCTGGTCGACGATACGCCGCGCGCGATCTTGTTATCGTCTTGGGATCCGTTGCGACGGGCAGTCGCGTCACGGTCGCTGGCCAAGCTGGTGGAGGACGGGCGGATTCACCCGGCACGCATCGAGGAGGTCGTCGATAAGACGCGCCAGGAGGTCGATGAGGAATCGCGCGAGCGTGGCGAACGCGTTTGCTTCGACCTCGGGCTCGCGGGCGTGCACGATCGCTTGATCCTCCTGCTCGGCCGCCTTGATTTCATGCGCGATCACGGACAGAACCTGCTGCAGCGTGGCCGCGAGGTCGCGCAGCTTTCGGGCGCGATCGCCGACGAGCTGCGTGTCGCCAGCGACACCCTGCGACGCGCCGGATTGCTGCATGAGGTTGCGCGGGCCGACCAAACCCCACTCTTGACACACTGGGCGATCGCGAGTGCCGATCTTGCGACGCGATTCGGAGAGAAGCCCGCCGTCGCAGCAACGATTCGTGCGTTGGCCTCGCCCCCCGATGCACCGCGCACACCTGAGGGTGTGATCCTCAACACGGCGCGACGCCTCTCCTTGTCTCGACCGGGCGCCCGAAACGAGAACTTGCAGCGGTTCATGGACCGCCAGCAGGAGATCGAAGCCCTGGCGCTCGCGCGTGATGGAGTCGAGATCGCCGTTGCCGTACGGGCGGGACGAGAATTGCGAGTGCATCTGCGAGCCGATGCGGTGCCCGATGACGGCGCTCACTTGATGGCGCGAGAACTGGCGCGGGCGATAGAAAAACGTGTCGATTATCCAGGTCAGGTTCGAGTCACGGTCATACGCGAGACACGCGCCGTCTCGTTCGCCGTCTGATCTCGCGCAATGGTCAAACTGCTCGCAGTCGGCGACGTCTTCGGTGACCCAGGGCGCAAGATGGTGACGACTCACTTGCCCCGACTGCGTGACGAGTTGGGCGCGGGCCTGGTGATCGTCAACGTCGAGAACATGCACAACGGGCGCGGCGCCGATGCGGCAGGAGTGCGCGCGATCCTGGACGCAGGCGCCGACTGCCTTACCTCCGGTAACCACATCTGGTCGCACAAGGAACACGAACGCCTACTCGAGCGTGAGACGCGCCTGCTTCGACCGGCGAACTACCCAGAGCCCTGCCCTGGGCAAGGTGTCACGGTCGTCTCGTCACGTGAAGGGGCCAGAGTCGGCGTCATCAACCTGATCGGCCGATTGTTCATGGTTCCGGTGGACGATCCGTTCCGGATTGCCGACGAGATCATCGCCGCGCTTGCGGGCAAAACCGATCTGATCGCGCTGGACTTCCACGCTGAAGCCACCTCGGAGAAGCAGGCCTTGGCGTCTTACCTCGATGGGCGAGTCGCCGCGATCTGGGGGACACACACGCACGTTCAGACAGCCGATGCGCGGGTGCTCCCGCAAGGTACCGGCTACATCACGGATCTCGGCATGACCGGACCCTACGACTCGGTCATCGGGATGGATCGTCAGCCGGCCATCGCGCGATTCCTCACGTCGCGCGGCGCCCGGTCGATTCCCGCCGCGCAAGAAGCGGGATTGCGCGGCGCGCTGTTCGATCTGGACGAGTCGACGGGTCGCTGCCTGGCCGTCACTCGAATCGCGCTGGGTGGTGGCGGTTCATGACACGTGATCTGTTTTCCTTCGATCAGGACGATGCAGCCCCGTGCGCCGGCACGCGCGTCGCGCCGCTGACGGTCACACAACTCAATGAGTCCGTCGACCTGCTGTTGCGTTCGAGGCTTGGGTCGGTGTGGGTTGGCGGCGAGTTGAGTCGAGTCACGATCCATCGGTCCGGTCATTGGTACTTCACTCTGACGGATGGGACGTCGAGTGTTTCGTGCGCGATGTTTCGCGGACGAAATTCCGCGGTGACGTTCACTCCACAAGACGGACTCGCGGTGCTGCTGCTGGCGAGCACTGGAGTGTATGCCCCTCAGGGCCGTTATCAGTTGGTCGCCGAGGCGATGGAGCCGCTGGGTCAGGGCGCGGCGGCGCTCGCTCTTGAGCAACTGAAACAGAAGCTTGCAGCCGAGGGGTTGTTCGCCGCCGAACGGAAGCAGCCGCTCCCTCCTTTTCCCAAGACGCTCGGTCTGGTGACCTCGCGCGATGGTGCCGCGCTGCGCGACGTGCTGCGAGTGCTGCGCCGCCGGTTCGCAGGGCTGGATCTGCTGCTGGCCCCCGTTACCGTGCAGGGGAAGGAAGCCCCCGCTGAAATCGTTGCAGCTCTTCAAGCGCTCGATCGGCGCGGGCTCGATGTCTTGCTCCTGGTGCGCGGTGGCGGTGCGAAAGAGGACCTCGCGGCTTTCGATACTGAGTCCGTGGTTCGTGCGATTGCCAGTTGTGGGACGCCGGTCGTAACCGGGATCGGTCACGAAATCGATCTGACGCTGGCCGACCTCGCGTCCGACGTCAGCGCCGCCACCCCATCACAGGCGGCCGAGCTGGTCGTGCGAGAGCGTGCCGAGTTGGACCAGCGCGTTCGTCAACTGCGCGTCGGTCTCGCACGGGTCATGCGCCATCGGTTGCAACGCTCAGCAACGCGCGTGTTGCAGGCGCGGAGTGCGCGAGGCTTGCCGCGCGTGCCGCAACGAGTCTCTCGCTTACGTTGGCGTGTCGCTGAGGCCTCGAAGCGAGTCGAAGATGCGCAAGGCCGAGTCGTCGCGCGTGCACGAGCGCAGGTAGCTCTGCTCACGCGGCGAATGGCACCCACCGAACAACTCGCACCAGTCACACAACAGCAGATCGCCGCGCCGCCGC
>CAZAHQ010000353.1:0-4712 GCA_964484415.1 uncultured Acidobacteriota bacterium
GATCGTGATTCGTTCATCGGCGCGCTGACGGGCACGAGCGATTCAGGATTGCTCGACGTGACACCGGTTCCGTTTCTGATCACCCTGCTGCTGTTGGCCGCATTCGGCGCCGGGCCACTGGCGATTGACTACTTCTTCGGCAGGCATCGTGAGGGCACCGCAACCGCCGCGATTCGACGTGTCGCATGAGCACCGCCGAAGTCACCGCCGACGGGCTACGCCGCATCGTCGTGTTGGGCGGTGGTTTCGGCGGTATCTACGCCGTTCGTGAACTCGAGCGCTTGATCGGCGACGACCCAACCGTCGAGATCACGCTGGTCAATAGCGAGAACTTCTTTCTGTTCACGCCGATGCTGCACGAAGTGGCCGCCTCCGATCTGGACTTGACCCACATCGTCAATCCGATTCGCAAACTGCTCAAGCGTGCGCGCTTCTTCAATGGCAACGTGCAGTCGATCGACTGCGAAAAGCGCGAGGTGGTGGTGACGCACGGCGTCGAGACCGACCACCCACATCGGCTCCCTTACGATCATCTGGTTCTGGCGATGGGTTCGGTCACCAACTTCTGGGGCTTGCCGGGTCTTGATCAACGTGCGTTCACGCTGAAGTCGCTAGGCGATGCGATCGCACTGCGCAATCGGTTGATCGACGCGCTGGAGGAGGCGGATTTCGAGTGCTGCCTCCTGACGCGCCGCCGCATGCTGACGTTCGTCGTCGCCGGCGGTGGATTTGCCGGTGTGGAAGCGATTGCCGGGATCAACGATTTCCTGCGCGAAGCGGTACGCCACTATCCGCACCTGACGGCAGCGAATGTCCGGACCGTTTTGATTCACTCCGGCGATCACATCCTCCCTGAGCTTGGCGTCGACCTCGGCAAGTTCGCTGCGGAATCGTTGTCCAAGCGCGGCGTCGACATTCGACTCGGCGTGAAGGTCCGCGGCATGAACGCCGAAGGTGTGGAACTTTCCGACGGCACCTCGATCGAAACTGCAAACCTGATTTGGACCGCGGGCACCTCCCCCAACCCGCTGCTCGCCACGCTGCCTGTACCGCGCGAGCGTGGCCGCGTGGTGGTCGAACAGACACTGCAGGTCACCGGGTGGCCTGGTATCTGGTCGTTGGGCGACTGCGCGCAGATCCCGGATGGCGCGGGCGGTTTTTATCCGCCAACCGCACAGCACGCCACGCGGCAAGGAAAAGTGCTCGCCCGGAACATCGTCGCCGCACTGCATGGCAAACCTGCTCAGCCGTTTCGATTCAAGACCCTTGGGCAGCTCGCTGCGATCGGCCGCCGCACCGGTGTGGCCAAGGTGTTTGGCTTCAAGTTCTCCGGCTTCGTCGCCTGGTGGATGTGGCGCACGATCTATCTGTCGAAGCTGCCGCGGTTCGAGCGCAAGGTGCGCGTTGCCTTGGACTGGTCATTGGACCTGTTCTTCACCAAGGACTTGGTGAAGTGTCCGACGGCGCTCGGTCCCGACGCAGCCGAGATGGGCTTCGAACCCAAGCCTCGCCCGATCACACACGATCAAGCAACGCCGGGCATCGCGGCGAGGGCGAGCTAGCAGATCGCTGAGCGTCTACCGCAGGCGGAACGCGGTAGGCGACCGTGTGCCGGCTGGTCCTCGATCAGCGTTGCGGCGAGAACGGAGTACGAGATCCTGGGTCAATCCGGCGCGCTGGTTGATCCTGAGTGCGACCCTGTGGATCCGCTTGTCGTCCGATCGGTGCGCTGCGCACGACAATCAAGGGCGTGCGCGTTTTACGTTCATCAGACTACTGAGTGTCGTGACATAAGGAAGCAGTCAACATAAATCGCGCGTGCTGGTGCCGGACGAGTCTGACCTAACGCACCTCGAGCTCGGTCGTCTGGCCGGCGATCAGATGCACCGGATACGAGCGCACGGTGCCGTCGCTGCCTTTGATCTCGACGTTGAAGTCCCCGGCGGGCAGGCCCTCGACGATTACTCCCTTGCGCGTTGCTTCCTCGAACGACCGTAATCCCTGGGTCGCGCTGGAATACTGGCTGTAGTCCACCCCGTTCTTGCCTCTCACAGCGATAAGTTCACCCGCAGCAACGCCAAGCATGTTGGCGCGCAGGATCGCCGCCTGCACAAGGTGAAACTCGACAACGTAGTCGCCGTCACCGTTGGGTTCGACGTCATCGAGCGATCGGGCTTCTGCGGTCAGACCTGCGGAACGAACAATTAACTGAGCGCTCGCCCCTTCGATCAGGTCGCAGACGAGGTCACGAGAACCGGAGAGCTGAGTGATCATTCTGTAGGTCCTCATTTCGCCTGATCCCTCGGCAGCGAGTCTGATCTCCGCTCTGGCCCATCCGCTCTCAACCGGCCGGCCATCAGGCCCGAGCAAGCTGGCGAAGATATTTGCCTTCCGCTCGCTCTGCAGCTCGAACACCAGGTCTTTGTCTGGGTCCCCAGGCTCGAGTGTATGGACGAACTCCTTGTAGCCAGTAGCTCGTGTTTGCAACGACACATCGCGATCGCGATCGACCCACAGCGCAAAATGACCCGTTTCGTCGCTACTCGATTCGTCCTTGCCGCTCCCGCCCACTCTCATCGATTGAGTCTCATCCAGTCCATTCTCGGCGCCCCCTGCTATCGAGTAGCTGTATTCCAGACCTGTGCGAGGCCCTGACGCGCTCACATAGCCTGTGACAGCTCGCTTCGTGCTCTTGCTGATGAGCGTGCCGGTTACCAAACGCGACGGGAGCGCGATGTCGAATCGATAGTCCCCCTCCTCGGGGATCGAGATGAGTCGATCACTTCGTTGCCGATCGAACTCGATTCCAACCTTCGCCGGGCCGGGGTCCAGGCCTTCCAAACGATAGCTCCCATCCGGCCCGGTCCAACCGCTGGCGATTCGGTAGGGCATTCCAGCGGCGGCGTCGATTCGCCTCGGCGATGAAGCGATCGCGACGCGAATCCCCGCCAATGGGATTCCGTCTCGAGTGGCAGTTCCGTAGACGGCCGATCCTTCGAGGAAATCCAGGTGTGCTGTCTCTCCATCGACCAGCGAGACGACTTTCCGCTGCACCGACCCGCCTCCACCGCGTGAAGACAACTCAGCCTCACTGTGCCCGGCAGCCAAGTGCGCGAAACGATAGGTTCCTTCGACTGAGGTGAGGGTCGTCTCCGTTTGCTCCGCTTTCTGGTTGATGACTCTGACCCGCGCACCCGCGACGCCTCTTCCTGATGAATCCCGTACCGATCCCTCCAGCGCAGCACCGCGAGACAACTCGATCACCAACTGGTTCGCGCCCTCGGCGGAGACAACAGTTGACGCTCTCGCCGTCGCGAAGTCGTTGTGCTGCGCACCGAGTTCAACCGACCCCGCCGACAGGCCATCGAGCTCGAATGATCCATCGCCTGCGGTGAGGACTTCGTTCGCAGGCCGTTCTAGTTCCCACACGATCGCTCCCGAAATTGCGGATTTGGTTGCCTGGTCAATCACCGAGCCTCTCAACGTGAGGCCAGTGTCGAGCGTGAGCGCAATCTCGCGGCGCTGTTCGGCAGCTTCCAATTCGATCGGTTCGGTTGACTTCACAGCGAAACCTCGAGCCCAGGCGCGGACAATCCAACTACCCCGTCGCAGCGAGTCGATCGTGAAAGCTCCCGTGGCGAGATCGATCGTTGTTGCCTTCACGGTTCTCGAATCACTCGATTCCCCGCTTTCCGTTGCAACCACATTCAAGTTCTCGAGTGGTGACCCATTGGCTGTCCAAACGGTACCCGAGACCAGGCCACCGCGTGCTACCTCGATATCGATCGGCATCGAGCCGGGTTCGAGATCATCGATGTGCGCCGCTAGATAGGGAGGTCGCGGCATGGTTCTCACACTGTAGGTCGCTGGCGGCAATCCGCTGAGACGAAACCGCCCCTCACTATCGCTGACTGCGGTGCGCTCGAGCGTGGTCGACTCGCCGATCGTCCGGTAGGCGCGAAGCTTCACTTTGGAGACGCCGTCTCTATTCTCGTCCACGACCTTCCCTTCGATCGCGAGCCCTGCAACCGACTTCAAGACGCCCAACGACCTTGTCGCTCCTGCAGCCACAACCACCGCGTCGAAGATCATTCGTTGGCCCGCGGGCGGAAAGATCTCGACACGATAGCTTCCAGCCGCGAGACCATTGAGCTTCACCACCCCTTCGGGTCCCGAGCTCGCCGACACAAGTGCCCCCTCGCGGCTGAGCTCGAGCGTCGCGCGCGCTGTCGCTTGCACACCTTCGATCGGCTTGCGGTCATCGCCAACCACAGTGGCCGTGATCGACCCGGTGGCGGGGAACCGCAGCTTCAAGTCCTTTGTGTTTTCGCCCAACACAAGAGCCATTGGCGCTTGATTGGCGTGCGTCACAAGCAACTCGTAACCAAGCACCCGCGGAATCTCGCCCAACGTGAAGCGGCCATCGGCTTGTGTGCGCGCCTCGACCTTGCCCTCGCGTAACGCGCCATCGTTGTCCGCATCGGGCGTAAGTTCCCTTGGTCGGAAACGGGATACATCGATCGATACCACGGCGTCGGCGATCGGCTCACCACCGGGGGCACGGACTAACCCCGCGATGGTCATCGCCGGGCGAAGCGCGATCGTGCGCGGGCACGTCGTGACTCGTTCGAGTCGTCGCTCGGCGAATCCAGTCGCGCTGACGCGCAACGACGCCGGGTATTCAGCGGCGATGGCGAGCGCGATGCGGCCGT
>CAZAHQ010000354.1:0-4702 GCA_964484415.1 uncultured Acidobacteriota bacterium
GCGGCTGGACGTGGGCGCTGGTCGATATCGATCTCGCGGAACTCGGCGACAGGGGGCCGTATGCGCACCATCTGGACCGTCACGACACTCGCCGTCACGGCCGGCCAAGCATCGGTGACAGTTGGTGCACAAACTACCGAGACGGCGATCCACGGATACCTCGAAACGAACTATTCCCTCAACTTCAACCGCCCTGCCAATCGGATTACTGCAGCCCGCGGCTTCGACGATCGTAACGCTCAGCTACAGCTTTCGAACCTGGCGTTCGACGTTACATCGACATGGCGTCGCGTAACACTTCATATTGGCTTGCAGATCGGAGAGACTGCAAAGGTCTACTACGCGGCAGAGCCGAGTTCAGCGCGCACTCGTCGGCGAGATATTCAGCAAGCGACAATCGCAGTACAGCCGAGCCGCAAAAACGTTTGGCGGGTCGAGGCGGGGCTGTTTCTCTCGCCAATCGGCCCTGAAGGGGTGGCGATCAAAGAAAACGGGAACTGGTCGCATTCGAATCTGTTTTATGCGCTTCCGACCTATCACCTCGGCGTGAGCACTAGTTACAGTGCCGGGCAAAACCACGAGGTAACGGTCGCCGTCTACAACGGTTGGAACAACATCGAGGACAACAACAAGCGCCTATCTGTCGCGGCACGTTGGCTGACACACTACGGCCCGACTCTCAAGAGCAGCGTGCTCTACGTCGGAGGAGTGGAGCGATCCACCGATGCGGTCGAGGGGCAGCCGCGCCGCGACCGGCTGGATCTGTGGGCACAATGGGATTGCAGTGAGCACCTCGCGCTCTTGGTGCATGGTGGCATCGGGCAGGAGCACAACCGATTCGGCACCAGCGCGTGGAGTGCGGCCGCGGTGACCGCGCGAGGCAGGCTCGCCGATCACTGGTATCTCGCGGCGCGCGTCGATCGATTCGCGGAACGCGTGCCGGCAGGCGCTTCCCCCATCTTTTGGTCACTCACCTCGAGCAGCGGACGACGCTTGGTCGGATCACAAACCCTTACGCTCGACTACCGAGCGATCAAGGCCATCTCGACGCGCCTCGTGTTACGTCATGACAGCGCCGGCGCGTGGCTCTACTTACCAGGTCGAGGCGAATGACCCCAACTCGCGCAGTCAGACCACTCTCACACTCGGCGCCGTCGCTTGGTTTTAGCGGGGAGGTCGCGATGACTATCTGGTATGCAGTGAGTGGGATTCTGGCCCTGGCGTTGTTGATCTACCTCTTCATAGCGATGCTCAAACCGGAGGCGTTCGAATGAACGGTTCGGATCTGGGTCAACTCGCACTCTACATCGGTGCCGTTGTCCTCTTGTCGCCCCCACTGGGCCGATACATGGCTTGGGTTTTCAACCGGCGTGCCGATCTGTTCGAGCGCACGTTCCTGCGAGTCATCGGCGCCGCCGGCGCCGCGTCGATGTCGTGGCGTACCTACGCGGTGGCGATGCTGCTATTCAATGCTGCTGGATTGGGCCTGGTGTATTTGATCCAGCGCACGCAAGCGATCCTGCCGCTCAATCCGGCCGGCATGCAGGCCGTTCCCAGGGGCCTGGCGCTGAATACGGCGATCAGCTTCGTCACCAACACCAATTGGCAAGCCTATGGCGGTGAATCAACGCTGAGCTACCTAAGCCAGATGCTGGCGCTCAGCGTGCAGAACTTTCTGTCCGCAGCTGCCGGCATCGCCGTGCTCGTGGCGTTGATTCGCGGCTTCGTTTCTCACACCAGCGACGCGGTCGGCAATTTCTGGTCCGACTTATGGCGCGGCATCTGGTCGATTCTGCTTCCTCTGTCGTTGGTGTTGGCGATCGCGTTGGTTTCGCAAGGGGTGGTGCAGACGTTCGCGCCGTACGCAACTGCCAACCCGCTCGACTCATCACCGTCCGCCACCGAGTCGATCGCGCTCGGACCGGTTGCGTCGCAGATCGCAATCAAGCAACTCGGCACCAACGGCGGCGGGTACTTCAACGCCAACTCGTCTCACCCGTTCGAGAACCCGACACCGTTGAGCAACTTTCTCGAGATGCTCTCAATTCTCATCATCCCGGCTGGACTGTGCTTCACGTTCGGAAGAATGGTGAGCGACAAGCGCCAGGGGCGCGCGGTGTTCGTAGCGATGCTTACGATCCTCACCCCGCTGATGATGACCACGATCGTTGCAGAGACACGCTCAAACCCTGTCTTGAGAGACCTGAACCTCGAGTCCGGCGGGAATATGGAGGGGAAGGAGGTGCGATTCGGTGTCGTGAACTCAGCGATCTGGGCGACGGCAACAACGGCGGCATCGAACGGGTCGGTTAACGCCATGCACGATTCGTTCATGCCACTCGGTGGGCTGGTACCGCTGTGGTTGATTCAACTGGGAGAGGTGGTATTCGGAGGCGTCGGTTCCGGCCTGTACGGAATGTTGCTGTTCGCGATTGTCGCCGTTTTCGTTGCGGGCCTGATGGTTGGCCGCACCCCGGAGTATCTGGGGAAGAAGGTCGAGGCATTCGAGATGAAGATGGCTGGACTGGCGATTCTGCTGCCTAGCGCGATGGTGCTGCTTGGCACTGCTGTGGCGGTTACCACGATTGCGGGGAGAGCCGGTGTCTTCAACCCGGGCCCGCAGGGATTCAGCGAGGTGCTGTACGCGTTCTCGTCGGCCGCGAACAACAATGGAAGTGCGTTCGCCGGGTTGGGCGCCGACCGAGTTTTCTACAACCTGGCGTTGGGGCTGGCGATGCTCGTCGGACGCTTCGGCGTAGCGATACCTGTCCTGGCGATTGCAGGTTCACTGGCGAGCAAGCGGCGCGTGCCAGCCAGCAGCGGAACACTACCAACTCACGGCCCACTCTTCGTTCTCCTGCTGATTGGCTCGGTAGTTCTCGTCGGCGCACTCACGTTCGTTCCTTCACTGGCCTTGGGCCCGATCGTCGAGCACCTGCGATTGTTGGAGGCGCATTGACCATGTCTGGAAAGTCAGGTCGTGGCGGCCGGCAGACTCTCGATCACGACTTGCTTCGCGGTGCCGTACGCGACGCACTACGCAAGCTCAACCCGCGTCATCAAGTCCGGAACCCGGTGATGTTCACCGTTTGGATCGGTTCCGTACTCACCTCTTTGCTCTGGGTTCAGGCGATCTTTGGACAGGGAGAGGCGCGCGCCGGCTTTATCGCTTCGATCTCACTGTGGTTGTGGTTTACGGTGCTCTTCGCCAATTTTGCCGAGGCGATGGCCGAGGGGAGGGGCAAGGCGCAGGCCGAGTCGTTGCGCCGCGCGCGTCGCGATGTCCTGGCCAAGCGACTGGCATCGCCGTCGCGCGAGGCGCCGCAAGAAAGAGTCGAGGGCTCGAGGCTGCGACAAGGGGACGTGGTACTGGTTGAGGCGCTGGATCTGATTCCCTGCGATGGGGAAATCATCGAGGGCGTGGCGTCGGTTGATGAGAGTGCCGTCACCGGTGAGAGCGCGCCAGTGATTCGCGAGAGCGGTGGTGATCGAAGCGCCGTCACGGGCGGCACCCGCGTGCTCTCAGACTGGCTTTTGGTGCGAGTCACAGCCAATCCCGGCGAGTCGTTCCTGGACAGGATGATCGCGCTTGTAGAGGGATCGAAGCGTAAGAAAACACCCAACGAGATTGCACTCGATATCCTCTTGGCGGCGCTCACCGTCGTGTTTCTGTTGGCGACGGTGACACTCCTGCCGTTCTCCCTCTTCGCCGTGGAGACAGCCGGGCACGGCACTCCGGTGACGATCACGGTGTTGGTAGCGTTATTGGTCTGCCTCATCCCGACGACGATCGGTGGCCTTTTGTCCGCGATTGGAATCGCCGGGATGGATCGCATGATTCGCGCCAACGTCGTGGCGACCTCGGGGCGTGCCGTCGAGGCTGCCGGCGATGTCGACGTACTGCTATTGGACAAAACGGGGACGATCACGCTGGGAAACCGACAGGCCACCGAGTTCTTGCCCGCTCGAGGTGTGAGTCCAGAGCAGCTAGCAGACGCTGCCCAGATCGCCTCGCTCGCAGACGAGACGCCGGAAGGCCGGAGTATCGTCGTCTTGGCCAAGGCGCGATTTGGAATTCGCGAACGATCCGTACATGAGCTGGGCGCACGGTTCATTCCCTTTACAGCGCAGACTCGAATGAGCGGTGTCGACCTCGACGGACGGACGATTCGTAAGGGAGCCGTCGATGCCATCGAGTCTCACCTGCAACGACTCGGTAGCTCGCTGCCCGTCGCACTCAAACTCGAGGTCGAGTCTGTCGCAAAGGCGGGAGGCACGCCGCTCGTGGTGGCGGAAGGATCACGCGCACTGGGCGTGGTCCATCTAAAAGACATCGTCAAAGGTGGTATCGCCCAGCGATTCACTCAACTGCGGCGGATGGGAATTCGCACTGTAATGATTACGGGCGATAACCCGCTAACAGCAGCAGCGATCGCGGCTGAGGCTGGTGTCGACGACTTCCTCGCGCAGGCCACTCCAGAGAACAAGTTGATGTTGATTCGTGAGTACCAAGCCAAAGGGCACCTTGTGGCGATGACAGGGGACGGGACCAACGATGCACCGGCATTGGCGCAAGCCGATGTCGCGGTAGCGATGAACAGTGGAACTCAAGCAGCCAAGGAGGCGGGCAACATGGTCGACTTGGATTCCAATCCAACAAAGTTGCTGGAGATCGTACAGATCGGCAAGCAGATGTTGATGA
>CAZAHQ010000355.1:0-4699 GCA_964484415.1 uncultured Acidobacteriota bacterium
TTGAATTTACCGTCAGATTGACCTTCAACGCGTACCGTTTGCAGTAGGCGGCCGGCGATAGATGGCGAAAGACGCTTCTTCCGCCAAGCCAGTTAGCACTACCTTTGGACTCGTCTTTCATCAACTACTTTACCGTTCGTCCATTGTTGAGGGCGCGCTAACCACTACGCACCCGTTGATCCCCTCGATCTTCAGTACGCCTTCCTTGAATTTCGCGTGCTCCTGCGTCGCGCGTGTGCAATCCCACAGGAAGCTGACGATCCGCGCATCCTTGTATTTCGCGTCGGCGCGATAGAGGGACGCATCTTCGGCGATCTCGCCGATGAGCGTCGGGAAGGACTTCTTCGCGTCCTTCCGGTACTTGACCTCGATGATCGTATGCAGCGACGGCAGGTAGAGATCAATGCGCGGATTCTTCTGCCCGACGGGCTGGAGGTTCACTTCATCGGCGATGTCGTTGAAGATCGGTCCGAGCAAGACATAGAGAAGGTTCTGGACGTGGTACTCGTTCTCCACAGGCCATTTGACGGGTTCCGCGCCGCGTGTGCGGGCCGCGTCCTCCCATGTCCACCGCTTGAGGCCGACCGGGATATGCTCCAGAAATCCGAGAAGGTCATCGAGGCTCCAGCCTTTCGGCGGCACCACGGCCACGTCCTGATTAACCTGATCGAAGACGTAAGCCATCAAGCTTAGGAGTGCCGTCGAAGCGTCTCCCTGTGCCTGCGCCCTGAACTCGGTCATGAAGCGGCCGATCAGGGACAGGCGCATCTGGTGATCGTCAATCCGCCGTAGCTTCCTGTAGTGAAGGAAAAGCGGCACGCTCGAACTCGAATACGCGGCGGAGTCGCCATTGCTGACATACGCCGCGATATCTTTCTCGAAGAGATTGAGATGGTCGCCGCTCACCTGCTGCGGCAGAAATCCTGAAATCCAGTGCTCGAACTCGCGGGTGATGCGTGCGTTGTTCATCCGCCCGGCCAACCATTTCACGGCCATGACTCCAAACATGTCGGAGACCCAAGGCCGCGGTGTGGAGTCGATCTTGGCGGCTTGCCCCAGCAGCCGGGAGACATCCTGGCTTGAGACGGTTTCGCCCAGAACGCCAAGGCCCGCAATCGCGCACCGCTGATACAAGGAGAGCGTCGCAACATCGAAGGACGAAACGCCGTCTTTCGACAATCCCAAGAAACGCAGGAAGTACGATTTGAACGGATCGGCGTGCACGCCTTCGCTCACCTTGCGGTGCAGATACTCGCGTAACTGGTACGCGTTTTCCTTGTCTACAGGAACCATTGGGATTGCCCGATCTTCCCGATCATCACCGAGTCGTTCCAGCCCGGAAGCTGGTTGAGCCATCCGAGATTCCGGGCGACCAGTTCGGAATAGCTGATGGTGACTGGCAGCGGATTGGGGAAGTAGCTGCGCCAGGAATGCGACGCGAAGCTGTGGAGCTGCGCGCTCAGATACTTAATGTCCTTGAACGTCGAATCCTTGTGAACATCGAGGATCAGGCCCCGTGGATGCCCGTCCGTGTCGTGGCGCAGTTCGCGCTGGCCGATCAGGTAGACGAGCATTTCATGCTTGGAGAGCTTGAACGTCTTTCCGCGCTGCGGCGCAAGCTTTCCCTTCTGCACACCGGCCGTCGCGGAGTCGAACATGTGCAGGCCGTGATCTTCCGAGATTTTCAGGAAAGTGTACTCGATCTGATATTCGCGGTACTTGTCGATCACGGTGCGGACGGCTGCGATCTCATCTTTGTTGAACTTCTTGACTTGCGCGTGAAAGATCAGGCGGATCGTGTCGCCTTTCTGCCAGTTCATCCGCTTCTGAATCTTGTCAATCGTCTCCCCAAGCACGGCGGTCAGCGCGTCGCAATAGGCGTCCGGCACGACAGCCTTCGAAGTATTCGAGACGATGTAGCTGCCGTCCCCGGAGAAGACGGTTGTGATGCCCATGATCCGCTGGTTATCGGCGCCGCGCTCATGTCCGATATCGGCGCTGCCGATGCCGATCACGAGTTCGTGCGAGAGAGTCGGAGAGGATTTGAGCAGCCACGGAACGCCGCCCATCTTGGCGTAGCAGGCCAGCGCCATATTGTTCAGCGAGTAGCCGAGAGAAGTGTCGGACTGTGAAAGAAGCTCAATCGTGAAGTCCTGCACCGGGACCTGGTGCAGGAAGAAAAGGCTCTTACCGAGATAATACGGATTCGCCGTAACCTCAAGCTTCTTGAAGGACTGCCGGACCTGAACGAGCGCCAGGTCCCAACGCCCGCCGTCATCCGCTTTCTTCCGGATCGCGGTTTCGATGGCGTTTTTATACGCCTCAACGCTGTCGGTGGCGGTCGTGAACACTTCAACGCGGCTGGTGCCGAGCGTGAACTTGCCTTCGAGGCCGCTGCTGAAATACTTGCTGTTGGAAATGCCTTTCAGGAGCTTGCGGACGAACTGCTCCACGCGGCCCTTATCATGCTGGGCGCAGATGACGCAGATCGACGGATCGTTCCGGTCGAAAGTGCGCTTCGTATAAGGGCCGTACTGCGTCAGGCCCTTCTCGGTCCAATCTGCCTCGCCGTTGTCGTTGAAGACGAAGACCGGCTTCTGCATCTGCACGCACTCCCTCTGAATGTCGGGAGCGTCGTCGATCTCAATTCGCGTCCCGTTAATCAGCGGAATACTCTTCGACTGAATGTACTTCTTGAGAGTTTCGATGCGGGCTTTCTTGTTCTCGCCGCCATTGAAGACGTGAGTCGCTTCCCGGATGCGTTCGCCGATGGCGTCTTTCTGCGCGCCGTGCGTATGGAGAACATAAGCGTCGAAGTTCTCCCGGCCGGATTCCAGGTAAATGTCTTTGGCATCGACCTGCTCGACCTTCCCGTCTGGCTTCGTCACGGAGAGCGTTTCTCCGTTGCGGGCGCTCACTGATCCCAGGAGTTTTCGGTATCCATCCTCTTGCTCCGTGACGACGTAGCGGCCCACGAGGTCGAACCCGGCATTCAGGAAGAACAGGCAGCTTTCCTTGAGGAGCGTACGCGTTGAGCAATCTATGACAAGACACGGAATCCCCTGGACGGTCCGGGTGTTAATTGTGTATTTGGCGCAGACCTTGAATGGGTAAGCCTCGCCCAGAATCGGAACCAGAAGATTATCCTCTGGTCTTGCGCTTACCAATTCAATCGGACTAAAGCCGGAGGGATTGCGACCCATGCTTGCTAGATGCCGCCTCAGCCCGTCCTTGACCAGCGAGCAGAAGATGCCGAAATTGTCCTTGAACGCGATGGCTTGTGGAGTGCCGGATACGGGGAATGTGCCGTCCCCTGAGAAGATCAGGATGTTGTCGCCCTGTCGGCGAAAGGAGTGCGTTGCTCCGTATTGCGCGCGAAAGCCGTCCAGCGTTTCCTTGCCATAGGGAACCTTCTGGGCCTCAAGCTCCAGTTCGGGGACCTTCAGAGGGAAAGCGTTCAGGACGATAGGCAAGACTCGATCCTCATATACGTGCTAGCCCCGTCGCTTGCGAATCGCCGCAACCCAGGCCGCGAGTGCGTCAATGTCGGCTTTGAGTTCCGCAAGCGCACGCGCCGGGGAGCGGGCTGCGGGAGCTTTGTCGTGGCCCGGCAGCCACGTCGAGCACTTCGTTATGGCTGTCACGACGGCCCGCTTGATATTGACGTCGCTCATGCGGGCGGCTCCGCGGTCTTCGTCCGCGCCGGCCCTCGCTCCTGCTTGCGGTATTTGAGACGGCGGTTGTCAAAGGCGGGAAGAGTGCCTTCAAGAATATCGACGACCGCACGGTTGACGCGGCTGTCCTCGATGGCTCCGGAAAAAAAGGCGAAGTCGTGCTTGCCGTCCTTCTTGTCGATAGAGACGTGAATGATCTGCTCGGCATCGGCGACAACCGCGAGATTGGGATTGTGCGTCACGAGAATAATCTGCCGTCGCTTTTTGGCCTGTTTGATGAACGTCACGAGAATTTCGTAGACGCTCTTATTGTCTAGGTTGTCCTCTGGCTGGTCGATGACGAGCGGAATGTCCTGCCGATCCAGCATGAGATAGAAGATCAGCAGCAGGCCGCCGCGTTCTCCTGGCGAAAGCTCGCTCAGGTCTTTGCCATCGACCTTTAGGTCGTACTTCGTGCCCAGATAGTCGAAGCCGAAGAGATAGTCATACAGCTCTTGAACCGGCTTCTGGCCTCTCATCTGCTTGAAGACATCGCGGGCTGCGTTCCGCGGCGTGACATCCTCGCGCTTGTCCGCGTGCAGGGCCTCGACAATCGCGGCGAGCGCCGCGAAAACCTGTTGCTCGTCCTCCCAATCCGTCACCGCGTCGGTCAGTCCGCGCAGCATGGCTCGTCCTTCCTCTTGCCCGCGGAAACTGCCGACGGCACCCTGGTTGATGTATTTCAAGAACTCGTCGAGGAAAGACGGACTGAACCGAAGCCCAGCTTCGATGGAGATGTCGTACTCACCAAGGTGCTCGCGGCATTTGGCGATTTCGCCGTCAATGGATTGCTTGACGGCGTTATAGAACTGCGTGAGTCCGCACTTCTTGCTGAAGACCTCCTTGCTGATTCGCTCCCGCTCCGCATAAGCCGCGCGCAGATTGTCCGGATAGAGCGTGCTGATGTCTCCGAGCTCCTTTTCCAGTCCCTTCAACGTCTCGGCGCCCGGATTCAGGCCTTCGCCGCGCAACTCCTTTTCCCGGTC
>CAZAHQ010000356.1:0-4677 GCA_964484415.1 uncultured Acidobacteriota bacterium
TTTATCTGCACACCGAAGACCAGGTCCGGAGGCTACTGAGCGAGGCGGTTGCATCACAGAACCCCTGCCCAATCGGCGACGACGATGGCGAGAGCGTCGAGTACGTCTTCGGTTTATTGAAATCGCATCTTCGGCTACTGCAGATGGCGGCCGAGGAGAAGCTTGTCGTTGTTTATGGTGAGCTGAACTAGAACTTGCTCCAACGCGCCAAACCGTCGAGGTCACAGGTTCTATTCTCTGGAGAGATCATGAGTCACATGCCTACCTCGCCCGATGATTCGCAACTCGCACGGCTGATTGCCGAGGACCTCGGGGTTGCTCAGAGATACCGCCACATCGGTAAGCAGGTTTTGTGTTTGGAGCCGTTGCAACTACCGTCCGCCGCGGTCAAGTGGTACGAGGTTTTTCCGCCCGATCAACCGATCCCGGAGGCTGTCAGACAACTCGCACGCAGCCCGCTTTTGAGTGGTGCCGTAGACGTCAAGGGGCTCGGATTCGTGATTCTTCACCGCTGCAACGCTGACTTTTACTTCTTGATTGCTTGCACCTGGCGCAATGAGAATGAGGTGTGGGAAACGGTCTGGTACAAGAACGGCAACGCGATGCCAGAGTTCGCACCCTTTTCGCGAGACGAACCCCACAAGCCAACCTTCTGCGTGTGGGAACTGGTGCCGCTCTGGCATGAGCAGCAGGCGTGGATCCGCTTTCTGCTGTCGGCGCGCGACGCCATGGCGGCCCGGCATTGGCTAGACGACGTGTATCAGGGGCAAGCATGAGAAATGTACGAGCACGTCGGTGGGACAACGCGGCGCCAAGCCGTCGATTGCAGCCGACCGCCTCGGTAGCTGCTGAAGTCGCGCCTTAGTTACTTCGACGATGCGCATTCATGTCACAGGCGCTTCTGGTTCCGGCACGTCGACTCTGGGCGCCGCACTCGCCGCGAGGCTCGGCTACCTGCATTTCGACGCAGATGACTATTACTGGCTCCCGACGTCTCCGCCGTTCACGACCAAGCGCGCCGCGCCGGAACGACTGTCACGAGTGCTTGCCGATTTGAACTCGAGCGAAAACTCAATCCTTGCGGGCTCGATCGTTGGTTGGGGCGCCGAGTTGGAGAATTGCTTCGACCTCATCGTTTTCCTGTATGTCGACGCTGACGTGCGGGTCGAACGGTTGAAGAAAAGGGAGCTCGAACAGTTTGGCCATGCGAATCCTGCGTTCCTCGAGTGGGCAGCGCAGTACGACGAGGGACTGTCGGAAGGCCGTAGCCTCGCGAAACACCGAGCCTGGCTTGGTGCAAGGACCTGCCCTGTCGTTGAGATTCATGGAATTCATGCGGTCGACGACCTGGTTGCAATGGTGTTGCGTGAGGTCAACAAGAAATGTTGATCGGCGACAGCAGGCAGGCTGTTCGAGCAGACATCCCTGGCATGCATCGCGTTCGCATGGCAGTGCGTGAGAATCGCTTGGTTTCGACCGTCATCACCGAGGCTGACTACATCAGCGAGATCGAAGTAACCGGCCGAGGTTGGGTCGCGGAGGATCGGGGCGTTATCGTGGGCTTCGCCATCGGCAACAAAGTCACCGGCAACATCTGGGCGTTGTTCGTCGATCCCGACCACGAGGGCCGCGGTCATGGTCGTCGCTTGCACGACACAATGGTCCAGTGGCTGTTTGACGAGGGGCTCACGAGGCTGCAGCTCAGCACCGACCCCAATACGCGCGCGAGACGGCTCTATGAACGTGCCGGCTGGTCGTTTGTGCGTATGCTTCCCAGCGGAGAAGCCGAGCTTCAGCTTCTCAATACAATGGCTCGGCGCCTCTAGACCCGAAGGTAGTCTCGCCAAAAAGAGCGATCGAAGGGGAGATTTTCATCGATCCCGGCCGCTGAGCGCTCAGTCCGGCCGGTCATCAAGCAAAAGCTAGGCGCCATCGCTGCCTCTCGATACGTTCCCACGCGCACCACGAGCCGCGGATACAACACTGAACATGCCAGTCGGGCTCGACGAGTTTGCGGCGCA
This sequence comes from uncultured Acidobacteriota bacterium, assembly GCA_964484415.1. Classification (GTDB taxonomy): domain Bacteria; phylum Acidobacteriota; class Polarisedimenticolia; order J045; family J045; genus JANNUT01. The sequence goes on from CAZAHQ010000356.1 coordinate 2,022, forward strand.
GCACGCTGAGGAGAGGGAGATCACATGACACGACAGTTTTGGTATGACCTTGTTCCAAGTCTAATCGTTGCACTTGGAGTCGTCGCAGCGACGTACGTCGCGTCGTTGAGTGCCGAGTCGGGTTGGTTGGTGATGATGGGGCCGCTGGCGCTGGCGCTTGCCGTTGTGAGCGCCGACCTGTTGGCTGCGCGGCTGCGGGGCGCATCGTTAGTTCCGAGTCCGGCGGCATTGATTCTCTCGGGCACATCTGTCGTAGCCAGCGCGATCGTTGCGTTCCGCGACCCGAGTGACGTTGCAACGCTCATCCCGATCGTCGGCGCCGGTTCGTGGGTCACGCTGCTGATGCTTCCCGACAACCGACGCAAGGCATGCCGCAGCATCTAGTGCTGGCTCGTCGGGTGGACGGGCGAAGGAAAAAGGGAGTCAGAGATGCTCCGTCCGATCGTGTTGATCGTCTTTGGCGTGTACTCGATCATTCTTTCAGCCTTGCTGGCGCGCGCCGGGTACCGATCGCGCGCTGTGTCCCGCAGCGATGCGCCTCGCAAGCGACCTGCACGGATCTTGATCGTAGGCGCGACGGGAGGGACTGGCCGTCAGCTTGTGACGCAAGCGTTGGAACGCGGTTACGCGGTGACAGCTTTGGTCCGAGATCCGTCGAGGCTTCGAGTCAGCCACCCGCAGCTCACGGTCGTTCAGGGGAACGTGCTCGACAAACAGTCTGTTGAGGCTGCGATGCGCGGGCAGGAGGCGGTTGTTTCGGCGCTTGGTCACAAGCGGTTCTTCTACCCAACGCGAATTTTGTCGGAGGGCACTCGCAGTATCCTGAGCGCGATGGAAACACATGGAGTCCCGCGGCTCGTCTGCGAAACCTCGCTCGGTATCGGAGACAGCGCTTGGCGAGCGGGCCTTTACTTCACGTTCTTCACCATTCCCGTGATCCTGCCGTTCTACTTTTGGGACAAGGCGCGCCAAGAACGAATCATCGCTGCGAGCAACGTCGAGTGGATCATCGTCCGACCTGGAATGCTGACCAACGGCGCCAAGCGAGGACGACTCCGTCATGGCCGCCAGGTCGGCAATCTCCTCTGGACCGTGCGTGTCTCCCGCGCCGACGTGGCCGACTTCATGTTGAATCAGTTGGAATCCGACTTGTATCTTCGCGCCGCACCAAGCGTCGCTTGAGCGGCGCGAGTCTCGCCGGGTCGAATCGGGCACGGCTCCTGAGATGAGCCGGGCGTGGGGCCGAAAGGAACTGGAACATGAATTACCTCGAGGAGATCGACTTCACGGCCGCCGGGTTCTCCGAGCTGTTCGACGAACTTCCGCTCTGGTCGGCGCCGTTTGGGTTGATGCTGCTCGATCGCGTTCCAATGAAGGTGGGCGCCACGATACTGGACGTTGGAACCGGGACCGGCTTTCTTGCGATTGAACTTGCCGAGCGTTGCGGCCCAGCCACAAAGGTCATTGCGGTCGACCCGTGGAAGGATGCGATGGACCGGCTTCGTCGCAAGATCGGTCAGCGGCGACTCGAGAACATTCAACTGTTCGAGCAGGATGTTGTGGCACTTGAGCTGCCCGATGCGTCGGTCGACATCATCGTGTCGAATCTTGGCGTCAACAACTTCGACGACCCGGCTGCCGTGCTTCGCACCTGCTATCGCGTTGCCAAACCTGGCGCCGAGCTGCTGCTGACGACCAATGTCGTGGGTCACATGGCTGAGTTTTACGATGTGTATCGGTTGGTCTTGATCGAACTCGGGCAGTCCAATCGTTTGGCGGCGTTGGATGCGCACATCCATCACCGCGGTACCGTCGATTCGGTGTCGGAGTTGGTGCATGCAGCCGGGTTCAACGTCGTCGATGTCGTCACGAACTCGTTTCGGATGAGATTCGCCAACGGGTCGTCGTTGCTCTCTCATTTCTTCATTCGACTTGGATTGGTGCAGGGATGGAAGTCGGTGGTGACCGAGGCTCTCGCGCAGCAGGTATTCGATAGGCTCGAGCAAAGGCTGAACGCCGTCGCGGAAGAGCGTGGCGAGCTTGCGCTGACGATCCCGATGGCGTGCTTGGTGGCGCGCAAGCCGACGGCTCGTTAACAAATAAAGTGAGCGGCGGCTCTCGGGATTCAGCCGCGCAATCGGTTATAGTCCATCGTCACTCTGCAGCACCGCATGTCAAAGGGGATCGATTGGGGGATAGCCTATGACCATTACCGGCGGTTGTCTTTGCGGCGCAGTTCGTTACGAAGTTCACGGCGCGTTTCTGCGGGCCAGTCATTGCCACTGCTCGCGCTGTCGCCGTCACTCTGGAACCGCGGTCTGTACGCAGGGCCGTGTCAAGCGCGAGGACTTCCGTTTGAACTCCGGCGCAGGGTTCATACGCTGCTACCAACCATCCGGCGGCAGCGTCAAAGCGTTTTGCCTGATGTGTGGATCAAGCCTGTTCGGCGGCACATGGCCGGATGGACCCGAGGTGTCGATTCGCTTGGGGAGTGTGGACGGCGACCCTGGAATTCGGCCGCAGTTTCATACGTTCGTTGGGTCGAAGGCTCCGTGGGACGAGATTCTGGATGACCTTCCGCAGTATGAGGAATCGCGGCCACCAGAAAGCTCGCCGTGAACACGCGATGTCCGTCACTGGCTGTATCGCCCCGTAC
>CAZAHQ010000357.1:0-4657 GCA_964484415.1 uncultured Acidobacteriota bacterium
CGACCGCATCGTCGAGGTCTCGGTCATCCCCACGGGGTCGCTTTCGCTCGATTGGGCGCTGGGGTGCGGCGGCGTCCCCCGCGGCCGCGTAATCGAGGTCTTCGGCCCGGAGTCCTCGGGTAAGACGACGCTGGCACTGACCATCATTGCGCAGGCCCAAAAAATGGGCGGCATGGCCGCGTTCGTGGACGCCGAGCACGCGCTCGACCCGGAATACGCCACCAAGCTGGGCGTCGATGTCGACAACCTCTTGGTCTCGCAACCCGACAGCGGCGAGCAAGCGTTGGAAATTGTCGAGGTGCTGATTCGTTCGGGCGCGTTGGATGTGCTGATCGTCGATTCGGTCGCCGCGCTGGTCCCGCGCGCTGAGTTGGAAGGCGAAATGGGCGATTCGCACGTCGGCTTGCAGGCGCGCTTGATGAGCCAAGCGCTGCGTAAGTTGACGGCGATCGTTTCCAAGAGCCGCACCTGCCTCATTTTTATCAATCAACTGCGCGAGAAAATCGGCGTGATGTTCGGCTCGCCCGAAACCACCACCGGCGGCCGCGCGCTGAAGTTTTATTCCAGCCAGCGCATCGACATTCGCCGCATCGGCTCGATCAAAGAAGGCGAAGAAGAGGTCGGCAGCCGCACCAAGGTGAAGGTCGTCAAGAACAAGTTGGCGGTTCCGTTTCGGCAGATCGAGTTCGATTTGCTGTACGCCGAAGGGATCAGTTTGGAAGGCGATCTGATCGATTTGGGCATTGCGCACAAGATCATCGAGAAGTCCGGGTCGTGGTTGTCGATGGGCGATGTGCGGATGGGCCAGGGGCGTGAGAACGCGCGGCAATTGCTGAGGGACAACCCCGAAATGTCGAACAAGTTGCAGGCCAAATTGCGCGAGGTGTTGGGGCTTGCGCGCAAGGCCGAGCTGGCTGACGGGAATGGGGCTCCTGCGGGGCATGCGGCAACGAGTGCGCCGGTGGTTGCACCGGCGGCGGCAGGGCCAACGAAGAAACAGCCCAGCGCGTGACCGATCGCTCGCATTGGCCGGTTCGCAAGCGACGCCTCACGGATGAGGATCCTCCCGATGAGGCGCTGCTTGCGATGACCGTGGGAGAGCGGCTCGAAGCTGTTTGGCAGCTTTCGGTCGCGGTCTGGACCAACTTGGGGAGTCCCGTGGATGAGCAACGATCTCACCGACATGTTGTCCGTGTGATTCGCGGGGAGCGTGGGCCGATTCGCGATCTGCCTGTGGCCGCGAAAAGTGACGAGACGGCGCCGTCCGGACGGATCGAAAAGGACCCGCCGCCGAATCCTTGACGAGCCCGCCTCGCTCCCCTACCCTTCCGGGTCTTTGTCGCCGTGCCCAGGTAGCTCAGTTGGTAGAGCACGTGACTGAAAATCACGGTGTCGGCGGTTCAATTCCGTCCCTGGGCACCAACAGACCACACGGTCCGTGGTCGGCCATTCGAGAAGCGGTCACGCGACAATCAGGTCCGTTTCGTGAATCGGCTCGGACGCAGCCTTGATTGAGAGTCGCGCCCGCGCTTACCCGTCGACCGTCATTGCGCTCACGAACCGACCGGACAGAGACACCGGGCGCGGCGCGCGGCGCGAATCTGAGTATCCAACTCCCTCAGCGTGGCCGGCTTGCTCACGAAGCCGTCCATCCCTGCTTGTGCACAACGTTCGCGGTCTCCGGGCATCGTGCTGGCGGTGAACGCCACGATCGGTGTTTCAGCATTCGGGCCACGCGAGGCGCGGATGCGACGTGTCGCCTCCAAGCCATCCATCCCCGGCATCTGACAGTCCATGATGATCACGTCGTAGCTTTGTTCCGCTGTCATCTGTAGCGCTTCCTCGCCGCTGGCAGCGAGTGCGACCGTGTATCCGAGTTTGGCCAGCAGTCGGCCCGTCACCCGCCGATTCACAGGATGATCGTCGACCGCCAAGCAGCTACCCCCGACTCCAAAGCCGTCATCGTCGGCCACAGGCACTTGATTCTCGATTCCAGGCGCTGTTGCGATTTCGGCGTCCAACATCACCGTGAACACCGAACCCTTTCCGGGTTCGCTGGAAACGCTGATGGTCCCACCCATCAATTCGATCAACTGCTTTGAGATCGCCAAGCCGAGACCAGACCCACCCTTTCGACTCGCCGACGAGTCCGCCTGCCAGAACTTCTCGAACAGTTGTGACTGCTCAGCGAGCGGGATGCCGACACCGGTGTCGCTCACGTCGACGACGAGTCTGACGACGGAATCGCCAACGGGCGTCGACCGAGCCTGGATGTCGACGCGCCCCGCGTCGGTGAACTTCACCGCGTTCCCGACGAGATTCACGAGCACCTGACGGAGTCGCCCCCCATCGAGCAGCAGATACGGCGGCAGCATGCCGTCGCACTGCCCGCCCAACGCCACACCCTTGACTGCCGCTCCATGTCTCAACATTTGAACGACGTCTGCGACGATCTCGCGGATCGCGACCGGTGAGGGGGCAATCGTCATCCCCCTCGCTTCGATCTTGGACATATCGAGCACATCGTTGAGGACTCGCAGCAAACTCAACGCACTGTCGCGAATGTCCTCGGCGTAGCCACGCTTTCGTTCGTCGAGTGGGCCATCCAGCATCAGTTCCGACATTCCGAGAATCCCATTCATCGGTGTGCGGATCTCATGACTCATGTTCGCGACGAAGTCCGACTTGGCGCGACTGGCCGCTGCGGCGACGCGTTCGCTGTCGCGGGCCGCCTGGATCGCCTGCGCCGCACGAAGCATGTAACGCAGACGGTAGGCCAAGATCGAGTAGTTGACAGGTTTGGCGATGAAGTCCGTGGCCCCGCTGTGATACGCGCGTTCGATCGAGTCGGCGTCGTTCATCGCTGTCATCACGATGATCGGTGTTTCGGACCGCAGCGCGGACGCCCGGATCGCGGCACAGGCGCCGTAGCCGTCAAGCTCGGGCATCACGATGTCCATCAGTACGAGATCGGGCGCATGAGCCTCGGTCATCTCGACAGCGGCTCTACCATCGCCGACGACCAGCACCTCGAACCCGGCGAGCATCAGCGTCTCTTCGGCGAGCAACTGCAGCGTCAGGTCGTCCTCGGCGACAATCGCCAGCGGCCGGCGACTCGAGAGCGCTTCGGTCATGGGATCGCCTGCAGTTGTGAGGCCTCTTCACGGAAGCGTTCCAGGCCAGCGATCGCGCGCGCGTGTTCGGAACGAAGTGCGGTAAGCAGCGGTGTGACCTCCTCACCGCCCCGCTGCGCCGCCGCCTCGACCTCGGTGAGTACGCGCGCCAGCGCGAGGGCACCGACGACGGTGCTGCTGGATTTCAATGTGTGCGCGATGCTAGCCACCTCCTGGAAGCTGCCTTCCAGCAGTTTCGCCTCGAGCAGGTCGAGCTGTCGTCGGCTCTCACGCAAGAAAGCACACAGCACACGCTCGACGATGTCCGCGCGACCAGGCCTTCGCATTGCAACCAACTCAGCGAGTGCCGCTCGGCTGAGTGGGTCCTCTGTGACGGTGTGAACGGGCGATCCTGCGACGCTGCGGGTCGGTGTCATCAGCGTGCTGTGTGTCCAGCGCTCGACGATTCTCGCTAGGTCTGCGCGCGAGAACGGCTTGCTGAGAAAGTCGTCCATACCCGAGGACAGGCAACGCTCCCGATCTCCAATCAGCGCGTTCGCCGTCAGCGCCACGATCGGCACGCGCGGTCGATGCTCCGTCTGCTCTCGACGCCGCACCTCGCGTGCCGCCTCATACCCGTCCATCTCCGGCATTTGACAGTCCATCAACACCAGATCGAAACCGCCATGCTCGAGCGCTTCGATGCAACTGCGACCATCCGACGCGAACTCCACGTCGCAGTTCATCAGTTCGAGCATCTCACGCGCGACGTCTCGGTTGATCGGATTGTCCTCGGCAACCAAGATCCGTGCGCGCCGCTGCGAGCCATCCGATTCAGCCACCCGCGGCGCGTCCGGCGAGGTCGCGTGGTCTGGGCCTTCATCAGCCAGGCGGGCGAGCACGCGCAGCAGTTGAGCCAGCCGAACCGGCTTGCGAATCCACTCGACGCCCGTCTCATCGGACCCTTCCGTCGCACCCAGCTCGGTTAGCAATGCGACGCGCGTGCCGGTCGGTCGGGCTTGCTCCACAACCTCACGGCGACCCGGAAGAGTACTGGCCACGATTGTCAGGGCCAACGAACCGTGCTGCGCGGCGGCCGCGGCGAGCTGCCCGCAGGCCATCGCTGCATCGTTGGCTGTGATTACCTCGGCGCCAAGATCCGCCAACTGCCCAGCGAGCACTTCCCGCGCCAGCGGTTGATCGTCAACCACCAACACGCGTGTCCGCGCGGCAGGCGTTTCGTGTCGCGACCTTCCCGCCGCCGGAGCAAACAAGAAGTTGGCCGTAAACCAAAAGAGCGCCCCACCTTCCGGCGTGCTGTCCACACCGATCTCGCCACCCATCAAAAGCACGAGCTGTTTGGCGATTGCAAGCCCAAGTCCCGTGCCACCGTACTTGCGACTCATCGAGCCATCGGCCTGCGAAAACGACTGGAACAGCTTGGCGGTGACCTCTGGTGCAATTCCGATACCGGTGTCTTCCACCTCGAACCTCAGACTCGTGTGGTCCTCTTCTTTCCCAACAACGCGAGCACTCACCCGCAC
>CAZAHQ010000358.1:0-4608 GCA_964484415.1 uncultured Acidobacteriota bacterium
CGTTGATCATCGAGCAGAAAACGGAACGCATGCGCCGTTCCCGCCGCGAGTCGAGCGGCGCGATCCTCGGGTGTGTACGAGGCGCAGTTCCCTGGACAGCGTCGCTCACCGGCGGCACCCGACGCGCAAAAGCAGGGATAGATGCGCCCTGAGCTACGCAATCGCTCGAAGGCATTTCGATAACTGCGGCTGCGCTGCGATTGTCGATACGGCCCGTAGTCGCCCGCCTTGTGCGGGCTCTCGTCGGGCACGATGCCGAGCCAGTCGAGATCATGTTCGAGTGACCTCTCGGCCCCCTCGATATTGCGCCCCAGATCGGTGTCCTCGATACGCAGCACGAAACGACCGCCCTGCGCGCGTGCGAACAAGGCGTTGACCAAAGCCGTGCGCGCGCCGCCAAGATGCAACTCTCCCGTCGGCGAGGGTGCGAATCGGACGCGCACACTCACGATCGTGGTCGGCGCGAGAGTCGCGCGATGGCCTGACACTCGACGCCCTGACCTCCGGCCAACGCGCCCAGTCCCTCCGTACGCTTCCCTTTGAGCGAAACTCGATCCAAGGGCAGGTTGAGCACCTCGGCCACGGCCGCGCGAATCGCGTCTCGATGGGGCGCGATCTTGGGTACATCGGTAATCAGAACGGCATCGACCTGATGAGGAACCAGTTGTTGTTGCTGCAACGCCGCGACCACGCCGTGCAACACGCTCAGTCCCGAGATGCCGGCACAGCCAGGGTCGGTGTCGGGAAACATCGTGCCGACGTCACCCAGGCAAGCAGCGCCCAGGAGCGCATCGGCGATCGCATGCGCGAGCGGATCACCATCGGAATGTCCCTGCGGGCCGAAGTCGGAAGAAACACAAACTCCGGCCAGCAAGAACTTCCGCCCCGGCACCAATGGATGCACATCCCAACCAATCCCGATTCTCTCGTCCACAGCGGTTCCTTTGTCGCGATCGAGCCAGCGTTCGGCGCGCGCGAGATCGCCTGGCCACGTGATCTTGAGGTTGGAAGGATCGCCCTCGACGTGCGTCACTGATTCGCCCAAGCGACGGACCATCGCACCGTCGTCGAGCGCATCCCAGTCGGGGGGCGCCGCTTCATGAGCGCGACGCAACAGCGAGGCACGAAAACCCTGCGGCGTCTGCACGGCGCGTAGCTCGGATCGGGGTACTTCCTCAGCGGGTCGATCGACAGTGTGACGCAGCAACGTATCGCTGACGGGGACCACCGGTATCGCGGCGCCGTGTCGTCGGGCCCCGTCGAGCACACGACGAATCAGATCACCATCGACCAAGGCTCGCGCGGCATCGTGAACCAACACGTACTCGACATCGCCGGCGGCGTTCAGGCCAGACAGCACGGAGTCGCGGCGCCGCGAACCTCCCGTCGCGATCACCAGCCGATCGCCCAGTCGCGCGCGCAACGCCGAGAGCGCATGCGCGTCAAACGGGTCGGGCACAACCAGGACGAGACGAGAGAGTTCATTCAGGTCGGCCATCGCTCGGATCGGCCACTCGAGCAGCGGTCGGCCCGCCAACTCGACGAACGCTTTGGCTCGACCGGCGCCGAGCCGTTGACCGCTTCCGGCGGCCAACACGATGCCGGCAGCGCTCGCGGTCATTAGAACTCCATCAATTCCTTTTCCTTCGACTTGCCCAAGTCGTCGATCTTCTTGGTGTAGTCGTCGGTGAGTTTTTGAATCTTCTCCAGCGCCCGGCGGGCCTCGTCCTCGGAGACATCTCCGTCCTTCTCGAACTTCTTGACGGCATCGTTGGCCTCACGACGCGCCCCGCGAACTGCGGTCTTTCCATCTTCAACGATCTGCCCGACTTTCTTGGCCAACTGCTTGCGACGCTCCTCCGTCAACGGCGGAACGGGGATACGCACCAACTTCCCGTCGTTGGCCGGATTGAAACCCAGATCAGCCGCTTTGACCGCCTTTTCGATCGCTCCAATCATGGTTGGATCGAACGGTTGGGCAACGATCAAGCCGGGCTCGGGCACGGAGAGTTTGGCGGTTTGAGCGATCGGTGTCGGCGTGCCGTAGTAGTCGACCATGACGCTGTCGAGAATCGACACGCTGGCGCGGCCGGTGCGGAGTTGCCCGAGATCGCGCTTGGCCGCGTCGATCCCCTGCGTCATCTTCTTCTCGGTCTTCGAATACAGATCGTTCAGCATGAAGTTCTCCTGCTCCTCAGTCGCGGACCAATGTGCCGAGTCGTTCGCCTCGGACGATTCGCATCAGGTTGCCGGGGCCACTGAGATCGAACACGACGATCGGCATGCGCGTCTCGCGACACAGCGAGATTGCCGTGGCATCCATGACTGCCAAGCGACGCTCCAGCACCTCTTGATAGCTGACCTCGTCGTACTTGCGCGCATCGGGATGCGTCTTCGGATCCTTGTCGTACACACCGTCGACCATGGTGGCTTTGAGCATGACGTCGGCGCGCATCTCTTTGGCGCGGAGTGCTGCGGCAGTGTCGGTGGTGAAGAACGGATTGCCGGTGCCCGCCGCCAGAATCACGACTCGTTCTTTTTCCAGATGCCGGATCGCGCGGCGTTGGATGAAAGGTTCGGCGATCTTGTTCATCTCGATCGCCGACATCACGCGCGTCGCCACTCCCGCACCCTCGATGGCATCCTGGAACGCCAGTGCATTGATCACCGTGGCGAGCATTCCCATATGGTCGCCAGTCACGCGATCGACGCCGCCGCGAGCTACCGCCTGGACCCCTCGGAAGATGTTTCCTCCGCCAACCACGAGCGCGATCTGGACGCCGAGTGCCCGGACCTCGACGATGTCTTTGGCGATGCTGGCGACGATCAGGGGATCGATGCCGAAGGCCTGCTCTCCCATCAACGCCTCGCCACTCAGTTTGAGCAGGATTCGCTGGTACTTCATCGGCTGATCAGGAGCTTTGTTCACGTCTCGGCGTCCTTCCGGCGCAGGATGCTACATCAGGTATCGCCGATTCGCGCGATGGGCTGACTAGATGAGAAAAGAGCCGCCCTCGGGCGGCTCCAATGATCTCGACACAAGAGCGCTCAGGCCGTCTCACCGAGCCCATAGCGCGTGAATCTGTTGACGACGATGGTGTCTCCCAGCGATTTCGCAGCCGCGGCGACCACATCTTGAACCTTCTTGTCTTGGTCCTTGATGAAGGCCTGTTCCACCAGGCAGGACTCGCTGAAGAACTTCTCCATCTTGCCGTCGACGATCTTGTCGATCACCTGGGCTGGCTTGCCTGACTCGACCAGTTGGGCGCGGAAGATCTCTTTCTCCTTCTCGACGAGTGACAAGTCAGCATCCTCGCGGCGAACACATTTAGGGTTCATCGCCGCAACCTGCATCGAGAGATCGCGCACCACCTGTAGGAACTCCGGTTTGCCGGCTGTCGCGGCGGTGCCTGTGCTCACATCGATCAACACGCCAGTGCGTGCGCCAGGGTGGATGTACGCATAGACGATGCCGGAGCCATCGCGCTGGTACCGCACCGCGCGCGCCAGTTTCATGTTCTCGCCCAACTTGGCGATGGCATTTGCAATACCACCTTGCACCGAGACCGCAGGATCCAGGCCGTACGGTTGCTCGGAGAGCCACTCGGCCGAGACGTTCACGCCGACGGCGGACGCTGCCTGCTTCGTGAGCGTTTCCACGATCTTCACGAACTCTTCGTTGCGGGCCACGAAGTCGGTCTCGCAGTTGAACTCCAACATCGCTCCCGACTTGCCGTCGGCGGCAACCAGCGCATGCACGAGCCCCTCATTCGTCGTGCGATCGGCTTTCTTGGCAGCCTTCGACAACCCCTTCTTGCGCAGGAAGTCGACCGCCTGATCGAAATCGCCGGCGGTGTCTGTCAGTGCTTCCTTGCAATCCATCATTCCGGCTCCGGTCATCTCACGGAGCTTCATCACGTCTTTGGCGCTAATCGACATGGTGCGAATCCTCTTGGCTGATAAAGACGCACGGCGCCGGTCGATGTCGACCGGCGGCCGCGAAATGAAACGGCTCAGGCTTGAGGCTCGGTCGGTTCGACGGCTTCGAGCTCTGTACTTGCAGGTGTGTCGACGGGACCACCGCGACGCGCTCGGCCGCCACCTTGCTGCGCGGCACCACGTTCGCGTTGCGGGCGTTCCGGACGTTGCGAGCGCCAGATCTGGCGGCCTTCGATCACGGCGTCGGCGATGCGCGACGAGAACAGCTCGATCGAGCGGATCGCATCATCGTTCGCCGGCACCGGATAATCGACCACGGTCGGATCGCTGTTGGTGTCGACCAGTGCGATCACGGGGATGCCCAACTTGTTGGCTTCCGCAACGGCAATCGCTTCTCGTCCCGCATCGACGACGAACATCAAGTCGGGGCGACGCCCCATGTCCTTGATGCCTGCCAAAGTCTTGTCGAGGCGTGCACGCGTTTTGGTGAGCACCAGTCGCTCTTTCTTGGTCAGGTGCGAGAACCGTGCTTCGGTTTCGAGGTTGTCGAGGTCCTTGAGCTTCTCGATCGATCGCTTGACCGTTTGCCAATTCGTGAGCAGGCCACCGAGCCAGCGATCGTGCACGTAGAACATCTCGCAGCGCTGCGCTTCCTTGACCACGATTTCT
>CAZAHQ010000359.1:0-4598 GCA_964484415.1 uncultured Acidobacteriota bacterium
CCTGTTTGGCCGATTCGGCGCGGCTCGCGTTTTCAACACGCTGCTGGATGAGACCACGATCTTGGGACTCGGCTTGGGCGCCGCTCACGTCGGTTTCTTGCCGATACCGGAGATCCAGTACCTCGCCTACGTTCACAACGCCGAGGATCAACTCAGAAGTGAAGCGTGCAGTTTGCAGTTCTTCAGCAACGATCAGTTCCGAAATCCGTGCGTGGTCCGCATGGCTGGGCTGGCCTATCAAAAAGGGTTTGGTGGGCACTTCCACAACGACAACTCACTGGCGGTGCTGCGCGACATCCCTGGACTGATCATCGCTGTTCCGACACGCGGTGATGACGCTGTCAAAATGCTGCGCACCTGCATGGCCCTAGCACAGGTCGATGGTCGCGTGGTGGTCTTCCTAGAACCGATCGCGCTGTATATGACGAAGGATCTCTACGCCGAAGGCGACGGCCTCTGGCAAGCCGAGTACCCGCCACAAGGCCAAGCGATCGGTCTCGGCGAAGGTTCGGTCTACAACGCACAGGCTCCGGACCTCACGATCGCAACGTATGGAAACGGTCTTTATATGTCGCTCCGCGCGGCTCGCCGGCTTGCTGAAGAGCAAGGCATCAACGCGCGTGTTTTGGATTTGCGTTGGCTCAACCCGCTCAATCATGACTGGGTTGCGGAACATGCCAAAGCAACAGGCAAGCTGTTGGTTGTAGATGAGTGCCGCCGTGCGGGAGGCTTGGGAGAAGCCATCGTCGCCGGGCTCACCGAGCGGGTCGGAAGCTCGGTCAAGGTGATGCTGGTAGCGGCGGAAGATACCTATGTTCCGCTTGGCCCTGCGATGACGGTCGTGATGCCGACCGACGAGTCGATCCAGGCGGCAGCCAGACAGCTAGTCAGCGGAAAGAAACCGCGGCGCGTCAATGCTTGATAGGTGTCTACGAGAGAACCCAAACGATCCGAGATTTTTCGTTGACACCCTCTTCAGCGCGATACGAGCGCTGCTTCTGCGGCAGCGTCCAGTCGCAGCCACGCTTCGGCAGCGGTCAGTGTGCTCTCGCCGCGACCGCTGGATGGGGGTAAGAACGCCGCAATCTGCTCGACTTCTGCAGCCGTGACCACAGCCGATACGGCTCCTACCGGCCCACCACGTCCGATCGCAAGATCCAAGATCGCCAGCGATGTTCGCGCGCGTGGAGGGGCGGACGCGGCATTGATCCCCCGACGATCGAGCATCAGGCTGACAACCTCGCGCATCGCCGAGAGGTCCTGTACCGGCGCCGCAGGGTAGGACTTTCGCCAGCGCTCCAGCAACGACATCACCAACGCGGCCAGCGCCGACTGTCCGATGCGATCGGGCGTGCCACCGTGTACCAGCGGGCACTCGTCGGCCACGGGGCAACCGCTTCCAGCGGTGCAGCGCGACATCGACAGCCCGAGTCCGCTGCTGAGCGCCGAGCACTCGCGCGATGGAAACGCATCGAGCTCGCGCAACGCATCGTCGGCCTGAAGTTCATTTCGCTCGGCCAAGCGCACCAGGTCACGCCGCGCACCAGACCCCAGTGCGGCGTCGAGCGCCGCCAGCAGCTCGTCGACATGGCCGCCGTCGATTGCGAACAAGCCGCTGGGTCGCTTCATAGGCATCAGCCGGCCCGCAGCGCGAATCGTCGCGCGAGTTCGTGGGCCAGCCCGCCGAAGGCGCCGTTGCTCATCACCACGACGCGATCACCCGGTCGCAGAGTCGCGCTGACCGCATCGGCGATCTCGCCCGGAGGCAATGGCCCGTGCGCCTCGCGGCCGCGTGCGCGTAGTCGCTGAACGAGTGCTGCAATATCGAGCGCCTCTCCTGGCTGAAAGCGTTCAGGTCGATCGATCGGCCCCAGCAGCACCAGATCGGCTTGACTCAAGGCGTCCTCCAGGCGCTGCGCCCAGACCGATCGAACCATCGTGTTCGATCGCGGCTCCAAGCACGCCACCAATCGTCCGCCTGACGGAACGCGTTGGCGCAGCGTGCGCAGTGTTTCATCGACAGCCGTAGGGTGATGTGCGAAGTCATCGTAGAGCACCGCATCGTCCACTGCCGCGAGCTTCTCCAGGCGGCGTTTGGGGCCGCGGAATTGAGCCAGCAACTCGACGCCACGCTCGAGCGGTATGTCTGCCGCTGCCGCGGCAGCCAACGCACCAAGCGCATTGCGAGCGTTGTGTTCGCCGGCCAGTGCCAAGCGAACTCTGCCCACCTCGTTTCTGTCACTGACGAGTGTGAACGACTGCCCATCGTCATTGTCGATCCGATCACGGGCGACGATCGAGGCCTCATCGGAGAGACCGCAGACGATCACGCGAGCGCGCGCGTCGCGCGCTAACGCGAGTGCGCCGGGATGATCGTGAACGATCAGCGTCCCGGTGTCGGGCAGCAGGCGGAGATACAACGCGAAAGCACGCTCGACGGCCGCAAGATCGGCGTAGATATCGGCGTGGTCGTATTCCACCGGCCCAAGCACCGCAATGTCCGGCCAGTAGTGCAAGAACTTCGGTCCCTTGTCGAAGAACGCAGAGTCGTACTCGTCTCCTTCCAGGATCAGGTCGCGCCCCTGACCGAGGCGCGCGCCCACGTCGAAGTTCCCCGGCTGACCTCCGATCAGGAACGTGGGGTCGTGGCCCGCGGCATGATGCAACCAAGCCGACATGCTGGTCGCGGTAGTCTTGCCGTGCGTGCCGGCGATAACAGTGACGCGGCGCTGCGGCACCAGCAGCCGTTCGATCACCTCGGGCAGCGAGGTCAACGCCAGTCCTTCTGACAGCGCGTGTTCGAGCTCGACGTTGCCACGCGAGATCGCATTGCCGACCACCACTAACTCGGGTGCGGGACTTAGGTGCAAGGCGTCGAACGGCGTACGTAACTCGATACCCGCGGCCTCGAGCATCGTGGATGCGGGCGGGTAGACCGCACGATCGGAGCCACGCACGCGCGATCCTCCTTGCGCGAGCACCGCCGCGAGGCCGCTCATGGCAACCCCCCCGACCCCGATCAGGTGCACACTCTCAGGCCAGTCGGCCGGCCAACGACCCATGACTCCTCCGCACCGGTGGACCCTTGTGCTCGCGCTGCCGCGAACCGCCCGAGGTAACGGCTGCGGATTATCTGCGAAAGTGCGACGATCTGCGCATGATCGCTTGCAGTCCATGGCTGACCCACCTGCAGATACGATCGCCACGGCTTCGAACTTAGCGGTCCGCGGTTTCACGACGGCAAGGTACCTATGCCAAACGACCTTCAATCACAATATCGAGCCGAGATGGTGCGTGATCAGATCGTGGCCCGCGGCGTCACAAATCCACTGATCGTGGCTGCGATGGGCAAGGTGCCGCGGGATCGATTCGTCGCCGAAACGCTGATCGATCAGGCGTATGGCGACCATCCACTCCCGCTGTCGTCGGGCCAAACCATCAGCCAGCCTTACATCGTCGCGCTCAGCACGCAGTTGGCCGAACCGGCTCCTGGAAAACGTGCACTCGATATCGGTACCGGCTCGGGATATCAAGCAGCGGTGCTGGCCGAGATCTGCCAACGAGTCGATAGCGTCGAGATCGTGCCTGAACTGGCCGATCGCGCCCGCACCACACTGCGCGACCTCGGCTACAAGAACGTCTTCGTGCACCTCACCGATGGGTCGAAGGGATGGCCCGCGGCAGCCCCCTACGACGTGATCGTCGGCGCCGCAGCGCCGCGGCAGATTCCGCCCGCGTTGATCGAGCAACTCGCCCCGGGTGGGCGGTTGGTGCTCCCGGTGGGCGACATTGATCAGTACTTGGTGCTGGTGGAGAAAGACGCTTCCGGTGTCGTACGCACCACGCGGCATTGCGCTGTTCGCTATGTCCCGATGATCAGCGACGATCCAGCCTGCCACTGAACCTGCTACGCCCCGCGGGTTCACCCGGCGCCCCGGCCCGACCGCAGGGTAGACTGACCGTCTTTTCGTCAGGAGAACACTGCCGTGGCTAAGGAGATCACCCCCCGGGCAACCGACTATGCCCAGTGGTACAACGATGTCGTCACCAAGGCACAGCTTGCCGACTATTCACCGGTACGCGGTTGCATGGTGATTCGCCCGCACGGCTACGCGTTGTGGGAGAACATGCAGCGGGTGCTTGACAAGATGTTCAAGGACACCGGACATCAGAATGCCTATTTTCCTCTGCTGATTCCGAAGTCGTTTCTCGCCAAAGAGGCTGAGCATGTGGAGGGATTCGCCAAAGAAGCGGCGATCGTTACCCACACTCGACTGAAAGCGACCGGTGAGAAGGGGATCAATGCAATCCGCCCCGACGCGGACAGTGCGCTCGAAGAGGAACTGATCATTCGTCCGACGTCGGAGACGATCATCTACGCGATGTTCGCCAAGTGGGTCCAGTCCTGGCGTGATTTGCCGCTGCTGATCAACCAGTGGGCCAATATCGTGCGCTGGGAGATGCGGACTCGTCTCTTCCTGAGAACCACCGAGTTCCTGTGGCAAGAAGGCCATACGGCGCACGCTACACACGATGAAGCCCGGATCGAGGTGCGAAATATGTTGTAGTGCTATCGCACTTTCGCCGAAGGCTACATG
>CAZAHQ010000360.1:0-2412 GCA_964484415.1 uncultured Acidobacteriota bacterium
GAGTCGAAACGCGGAAGCCGCTGTTGACGCCGGCCAGGGCAGGCTCCTCCTTGCTGGCAGCGATCAGGGCCTGCGTGTTTGTGTACAGGTTCTCGAGCGTGCCGCCGGCCCGGTCCTCCACGTAGAACTCGAATCCTCCGCCGTTGCCCAGGCCGATGATTGGCGGGAACTGCACGGCGAACGCAACCGCACTGTCGATCGTGTTCATCTTCTGCTGAAGACCCGCCGTGATCTTCGTTATGTAGAGGTCCGGCGATTCGCGCTCGTCCCAGTCCTTCAGAGTCACGACGTACGACGAGACGTTCGGGACGTTGATCTGGTTGATGATGTCATTGCCTCCGAGCGTCGTGAACGCGTCGACACCCGGCGTCTGCTTCAGGAATTCGTTGATCTGGTCGATGACCAGCCGATTCCGCTCGAGCGATGCACCGTCGGGAAGTCGAACGACGATGAAGAACACGCCCTGGTCCTCAAACGGTAGAAATCCTCCCGGCAGCTTCATGAAGAGCCCGACGATCCCGGCATACCCAACCGCCAGGACGAGAAACGCAAATATCGTCCGCCGCAGGAAGAACTTCACTCCGGTCAGATACTTGCCCGTCACCCAGTCGAACCACTTGTTGAACCACCTGTAGAAGGGTGCGAGCAGTCCCTTGCCGGTCGCCGGCCGCAGAAGCAACGCCGCGAGCGCAGGACTGAGCGACAGGGCATTGAACGCCGAGATAAGCACCGAAATTGCGATCGTCAGCGCGAACTGTCGATAGATCTGGCCCGAGATGCCCCCGAGAAACGCCACCGGGACGAACACCGACGCGAGGATGAACGCGATCGCCACGACCGGACCCGACACCTCGTCCATCGCCTTCTCGGTCGCTGCCTTGGGCTCCATCTTGCCGTGGTCGATGTTGTGCTGAACGGCCTCGACGACGACGATCGCATCGTCGACGACGATGCCGATGGCTAAGACAAGCCCCAGCAGGCTGATCGTGTTGACCGTGAATCCCAGGAACGGGAAGAAGATGAAGGTGCCAATGACGGAAACGGGCACCGTCAGCAGCGGAATCAATGTCGCTCGCCAGTTCTGTAGGAACACAAAGACTACGAGCAGCACCAGAAACACCGCCTCGAAGAACGTGTGAATCACGCCCTCGATCGACTTCTCTACGAACTTCGTCGAGTCGTACGGGATCTGGTACTCGATGCCGGCCGGGAAGTTCGCCTTCGAGTGCTCGAGATACTCCTTGATGGCTTCCGCCGTAGCGAGCGCGTTCGCGCCCGGCGCGAGGTAGACGATGACGCCCGCCGCCGGTCCTGCGTCCTTCTGGAAGTAGGTGCCGTAGTCGGTGGCCCCAAGCTCCACGTTGCTCACGTCCCTGACCCTGAGGACCGAGCCGTCGGCATTGGCGCGTATGATGATGTCCTTGAACTCCTCGACGTCCTTCAACCGGCCGCCGGCGCTGACCGGATACTGGAAGTCGACGTCCGCAGGGACCGGCGGCTTTCCGATCGTCCCGCCAGGCGATTGCTTGTTCTGGGCCTGAACGGCGGACTGGATGTCGCTCGCCGTCAGACCGACCTTGGCAAGCTTGTCGGGGTCGATCCACATCCGCATGCCGTAGTCGCGGACCGCGCCGAGACGCGCCTCGCCAACACCCGGAATCGACCCGATCTGGTCGAGCATGTTGATCGTGACAAAGTTCGACAGAAACAAGTCGTCGTAACGGCCGTCAGGCGACGTTACGGTGACGAACAGCAGGAATCCCGAGCTGACCTTTTTGGTCGTAACGCCCTCGCGGGTCACGTCCGATGGCAAGAGCGGTTCGGCGATCTTGACCTTGTTCTGGGTCTGCACGACCGCCATGTCGATGTCGGTCCCGAGCTCGAACGTCAGCGTGATCGTGCAAGCGCCGTCGTTGGTGCTCGTGGAACTGACGTACTGAAAGCCGTCGATTCCGATCAGCTGTTGCTCGATCGTCTGCGTGACGGTCTGCTCGACGTCAACGGCGTTCGCGCCGCGATACGTGGCCTTGACCTGGACCTGCGGAGGCACGACCTCGGGATACTGCGCAATTGGCAGCGTCACGATGCAGATCGAGCCGATCAGGACCGTCACGATCGAGATAACCATCGCAAAAACGGGACGGTTGATGAAGAGGTGTGCCATAACGACTCACCCTTCCTTCTCGGCCTTGTCGGCCTTCTTTTTCTTGTCCTTGTGGTCCTTTGACTTGCCTTCCGACTTGTCTTCGCCGGTTTCGGGCGCGCCCGTGCTCGGCTCCGGTGCGGCATTCTCCCCACCCGTACCCGCCGGAGGCGGTGGCGGCACGTATGGCGTCGGCGTGACCGGAACCCCCGGGCGGACCTTTTGAATTCCCTCGACGATGACCTTCTCGCCAGGCTTGAGCCCCTGCT
>CAZAHQ010000360.1:2512-4558 GCA_964484415.1 uncultured Acidobacteriota bacterium
CGGACCTTTTGAATTCCCTCGACGATGACCTTCTCGCCAGGCTTGAGCCCCTGCTCGACGACCCACTGATCGCCGACGCGCTCGCCCGTCATGATGCTGCGCTGGATCACCTTGTTGTCGCCGTCAAGTGAGAAAACCGACCTCAGGCCCTGCATCTCCTGCACGGCACGCTGGGGAATGAGGATCGTGTTCGGCCGAACGTCGGTCTGAGCCTTTACGCGAACAAACTGGCCTGGAAGCAACAACTTCTCGGGGTTCGGGAAGACCGCCTGTATCTCGAGCGTTCCCGTCGTTGCACTCACCTGATTCACCGTATTCGTAACGCGCCCCTTGTGCACGAACACGGTCCCATCGGCCAGCACCAACTCGAGGTCCTTTGGACGATTTGCCTCCAGTTGCATACCCGACTGGAATCGGCGCTTGAACATGAGCATCTCCTGCTCGCTCACCTGGAACTTCACCCAGATCTCGTCGAGCGGGACGATCGTCGTGAGCGCCTCGGCCGAGTTCGACGTCACGAGTGCGCCAACGTCCAGTTTCGAATCACCGATTCGTCCGCTGATCGGCGCCGTGATCGTGGCGTAGTCGAGATCGAGCTGGGCGCTGTCAAGAGTCGCCTCGCTGGCGGCAACATCGGCGTCAGCAGCCTCGATACGGACTTTTGTCGTAAGACGCTTCTGGTCGACGTTCGCCTTCTTGGCGTCGTATGTCGCCTGCATCGCAGCCTGGTTCTGCACGGCGTTGTCGAGGTCCTGTTTGGGCGCAGCCTCCTGTTGGACAAGCGGCCCAAGGCGATCGACATCGTTCTTTGCGCGAATGAGGTTCGCTTCGGCCTCGGCGAGTTGCGCCTGTGCCTCGATCAGTTCAACCTGCTCCTTGGCAAAGGTCAGATTCGCGTTGCTGTTCGCAACGCCAGCCTTTGCCTTCAGGACCTGGGCCTGATACGGACGACGGTCGAGAACATAGAGGACCTGCCCCTTCTTCACCTCCGAGCCGGGGTCGAAGAGCCGCTTCTCGATATAGCCCGTCACGCGACCGCGAACCTCGACCTGCTCCCGCGCAAACGTCTGTCCGACAAAGTCGCTGAAGATCGGCACGTCACCGGCCTTGACCTCGACCACCTCGACGCCGACAGGGGGAGGAGTCGGCGCCGCGCTCTTGGAACCTCCGCACGCAAATGCGGCACCAAGCGATGCCCCAACCACAACGATCGACAAACGTCGGACGATGGTCGCTGGCCTGCAACCGTGTCCCGCATTCCTGGTCATTGGAAGACCTCCAGACGACTCATAGGTGAATATGAATGGCTGCCGCGAGCGGACGGAGACGCTGTTCCGACACGTATCCAGCCTCGGACCTGGGGTATCGCCGCGAAATCCTCACATCCCTGTGCGCGAATCAGTAGAGCCGTGTTCTACCGAACGCAGTCGACGTGAAAAAAACTGCCCAAAATGCGTGGGTTGCTTGGTTCGCTACTATATGCGCGAAATCGAAAAGTGGTCAACTGGGTCATGCAGCCGCACAATTTGACCGTCCGGAGTGCCTATGCTAGCGTCACGACCACAACTCGACGCCACCGCTTGAACCTTTTACGGAGCCGGAACCGATGGATTCTACCCTCAGGGAGAAGACCAAGAAGGTCGCGGAGAAGTACACCCAGCAGGGCAAGTTCGACTCCGCGATCTCCGAATACCGCCAGCTCCTCGAAGCCGACCCCAGGGACCTGACGACCGCGAACACGCTCGGCGACATGTACGTTCGGATCGGCAAGCTCCCGGAGGCGAAACGCTATTTCCGCCTGGTGGCGGATGGTTACGAGGCCGACGGCGCTCACGCGCGCGCGGTCGCCGTCCTGAAGAAGATCGCCAAACTCGACCCGAACGACACCGACGTCGCGATCAAGCTCGCACAGGTGTTCGTCGCGCAGACTCACACGGCGGAGGCGATCCAGCAGTATCGGGCCGCGGCCGAGGGCTTCCGCAAGCGCGGGCGCCCGCGTGACGCGGTCCGCATGCTGAAGCGCGCGGCCGACCTCGATCCGGCGGA
>CAZAHQ010000361.1:0-4538 GCA_964484415.1 uncultured Acidobacteriota bacterium
AACCTCTCGGCATCTGATCCAGTGCCGAGCGGCTACGGTTCGATGATCGAGGGGCCGGGCGGTCGCTTCTGGATCGCCGAGCGTGATGAGAGCAACTACGTCCTCAAGGGCAACAATACGATCCTTCTCTACAACACGGTTTCGGCTACGGACCTCAGCATGTCAGCCGACCAGCCAAGTCTCGGGAACTTCTTCGCCTTCGAGCCATTTCCGAATGAGGCGGGCGGATGCAACACCGCTAACACCGAGCGTGCAACGCGCATCCTGACCTCCGGGACGTGGGTGATTTTGGTTGCGTACGTGCCGCACCCCAACTGCCTAAATGGGGCAGCCCTCTACTTCCGGGCATTCGACACGGCCACCAACACGTGGTTCCCGCGGACATCCCCGACGGTACTCGGCCCAGCGCTCACGCTGGCCGATGTCAACAACTTGCAGATCGATCTGCCTGGGACCGCTCCCGATATCCGACCCGCCGCGTGGGTTACACCATCCGGCGAAGTCTGGGTGAACTACATCTCGAAAGCGGTTTCCGTTCCCGCCTCCACCTGTACTAGTCAGCTCGCGAACCAGATTCGAACCGTGCGGATTGCACCCAGCGGAAGTGGGTGGGGGATTATCTCGACACCGACGCAGCCTGAGCTGGTTGCCCAAGTCTGCAGCACTGCAACGAATCGTCCGCTAACGACGCAGATCAAGTTCGACGAGCGTTCGAGCTGTTCGCACAGCGCGCAGCCGTACGTATTCACGATTGCGGGACCCGGCCTGAATCTCACCTCGTATAACAACCGACTGTTCATGTGGAAGTACGACTTCACGGCGGGTGGCGGCGTCGGCGCGTGGAATCAGACGCCGATCTCGCTGACCACAGCGTCCAAGAACTACGCGTATCAATCGCAGGCACTCCCTGAAATCACCAACCAGATGAACCGAGCATTCTTGCTGGTTCAGGAGGGAGTCGGCGCAGCGCCCCTGAGTTGTACGAACCGGCTCCCGACGGGATGCAATGCAGGGAACTCCTGCCCGGATGTATTCGCGATCGAGATCAAAAACCTGACCTGCCCCTGACGACTCCGTTCCACCACTGACACGCTCCCTGACCCCCCGGGTCCGATCGTGCCAGCCGCGCCGAAGAGATCGACCCGCTCGGTGTCTTCGGCGCATTCCTATCGTGTCCGAATCTGGCCGGCCGCCACAGGGCCATGAGTCGCAGGTCCCAAGTACTCGCCCCATGGTCGGCAGTCGCCCCGAAGCTCATCGGTCGGATGGCCCGCGACAGTCCGCGGATGTGAGACCATCCCGAAGCGACAATGACAACCCTATCCCCAGAGTCGGCGAGGTGCGAGCCTAGATACGACCTATGGCAGTGAACATACCGGAGCAGTTGAAGCGAATTGCGGCGGGAGACTCGGCCGCGAAGGCGTGGCTGTACGACACCTACGCCAGCGGACTGCTCCGCAAGCTCGAGGCTCGTTACGGAGCTTATGAACTCGATGCCAGGGATCTATTGCAGGACGCCTATCTGTCTTTCTTTCAGCATGACGGCCGCGCACTGTCGCGATTCCTGGATAGGCACAATGCCGAACAACAGACCCTCGATCAGTTGCGGATCTATCTCTGGGACATCGCCTGCGGCGTCGCCTCAAACCGATTGCGCGACCGCCGCACGCGACGCCGCTATCTGCCCGAGGCCGACCACGACCTCTCCTTCGAGGCTGCCGAGGACAGCCCCGAACGTGAGTTCGTCAGGCGCGATCAGATGCGGCGCTTCATCGAGTGCGTGGCTGAGAGCGGAGAGCAGGCCCGGCTCTATTTCGCATTGCGATTCGTTGACGGGCTGACTGCCGACGAGATCGCCAATGTCACCGGTTGGCCTCTGCCGCAGGTCTACCGGCTGAGGGCCAAACTCGGCACTGCAGCTGATGAGTGCGCCAAACGACTGCAGATGGATCGAGGATGACGCGCTGGTTCAACGCGTGCCTGCTTGTACTGGCGCTTGAACTGCCAGCCGGTTGTGGCGCGCGACGCGAGACCAAGGGATTCGTGCCTCGCGGTCACCAAGAGATCGTGCTGACAGGTGCAGTGACAGCGCTGCCGGTATTCATTGGAGCGAAAACGCTGCTGGAGGCGTGCCTGGCTACCTCACTCGACGCCGACACAAGCCAGTGGGAAGTGCAATGGCAGGTCGACGGTCAACCATCGCAGCCGTTCAGTCGCGCCACAGTACGGTCCGGCCGAGCCGCTTGCTTTGCGATGGGCGCAACAGATCGTTTGGCTGCCGGTAGGCACCGATTCTGCGGCGATGTCCGCGACGCCTTCGATCAGCGCGCCGTTGGCCGCGGCTGCCTCGATCTCGAGTTTCGGCCCAACGATCCTGCCTTCGACGCGCTCACCGCCGAGCGCAGCTCGATCATGCGCGCTGGCGAACAGAACAGCGTCGATCAGACAGTTGCTGCGCTACTGGATCTGAGTAATCGCGCAGAGCAAAGCGGCTATCCGCTGTCGGCGCTCAAAGCGCGAGCGATCAGCAGCTACAAGCTACGACGAAGTGGCACGCCGGAGGCGTTGCAACAGGCGAGTGAGTTGCTCGATCGGCAAGTTACTTGGCTGAGCGCGCCGGCCTCCGCATCGGCGGCGGCGACGCTGGCGTACGAGCGAGCTTCACTCGCACTCGCGCGTTTCGGCGACGATCGACGGGCCTGGGGCGAGTTGCGAATCGCTGAGGATCGATACGCGGAGGTTGCGGATCCTGCGTTCGTAACCGTTGCCTTGAAGCAGGCGGACATCCAGTCGCGGGCCGGCGCGACACAAGAGGCGCGGCAGCGCCTTGAAGCGGCACTGAGTCGTTGTGAGCAGGGTCCCTGCCGAACCGATCTCATCCCGGCAGTGCGCACAACGCTGGCCTGGGTTGTGCTCTTGGATCCGGACGCGTTGCCCGCTGATTTGCATTCGGCCGAGCAGATGCTCGAGGCTGCGATCGATTCCGGCTCGCCGGCTTCGGATCTTGTCGAACAAGCGAACGTGTTGACGAATCTCGCCTATGCGCGTGCTCGGCAGGGTGGTGACTACATCGGGAGTCTCCAACGGGCGCGCGATCTGCTGAAAGACTCCAACGCGCGTGATTCGGCGCGAGCCCGCGAAGTTTGGGCATGGACCTACCTGGTCGATGGCTTGGCGAGTGTGTCGGCCGGTCACGATCAACGGGCTCTCTCGGCCTGCGCTCAGATCGCGCAGAGTCGATCGCCTCAACTCGAGGCGTGGTCGGCCGGTTGTCGCGCGCGCGCCTGGCTGCATCGCGGAGTCCTCGATGCGGCGGCCACGGAGTTCGCACAGGCGCTGTCCGCACACATACAGGCCGCGCCATCACGGGCAGGCACCGACTTTTCGCTCGGGCTCGGTCGACGAGCCGACGACTTCTACGAGGCTGCCCGCCTGGAGTTGCTGCGCGGTCATGCTCGTCAGGCGTGGGAGTTGCTTGAAGCGCTCGATGCGCTCTCGATGCGCGACGCTGCCGACTCGGAAAGCAGTGTCGACACGACAACCGCGCCCAACGCCACCGATCCGATCGGTCGTGAACTCGAAGCACAACGCCGCCCGATCGCGTCGGGCTCACGTCGGTCACGCGACGCTGCGGTGAACGACTGGCGCGACCGGGCGCAGGAGGCGCTGCGCCAGCGATCGCCCTCGCGCGGCGTGAGTTCATCGGCAGGTCGTGCGATCCAGTTTCGCGCCATTGCACTGCCCGACGAGGTGCTCCTCTTTCAACAGCGCAGCAATGGCGAGGTGTTGCTGCATCGCCGTACCGCGTGGCCGCGCGGTCAACTGCTCGAAGCGATCGAGGCTGTGCGAGCGAGCATGCGCGAGGCGATCGCCAATGATCAAGACTGGTTGACGCTCACAGCACCCTTGTCGGCAGCACTGGTGCCGGACGAGTCCGCGCTCGGTGCCGTGACGACGTTCGCACTGCACGGCGTCTTGCAAGCGGTTCCGCTGGGCGCTCTGCCGCAAGTCGGTGCAACGCAAGCGGGCAACTGGTTGATGCAAAAAACCGTGGTCGCCGTGGTCCCAGCGAATGCGCGCACCGCTGCGCCGGCCGATCGAACAGTCGACGCGACACCGCTGTTCGTGGTCGATCCGAACGCAAATCTACGGGAGAGCCGGCAACTGGCCCAGCATTACAAGCGGCTGTTTGCGCACGCAGCGCTGCTCGAAGGATCGGCCGCCACGCGCACCGCCGTTGAGCGCGCCGTCGATGCGGCAACCTGGCTGCACCTCGACGCTCATGCCGTGTATGACGATCTGTTCCCCGAACTCTCGACCATCGAATTGGCAGACGGACCAGTCTTGTCGGCAGACCTCGAGGAGTGGGGTCAAAGATTGCAGTTCGCAAACCTCAGTGGCTGCGGCACCGGACGCTGGCACCCAACCGCCGATAGCGGTCGCTACGGAATCGGCGGGCAACTGGCGCGCGTCGGCGTACCTTGGGCGATCGCCACTCTTGCCGATCTACCCGACGAGGTCGCCGCTGCCTTCAATCG
>CAZAHQ010000362.1:0-4525 GCA_964484415.1 uncultured Acidobacteriota bacterium
GGGATCGCGAGGCTGCCGGTGGGTTGCGCGTCGACGCCGCTCGGTTCCTCGAGCAGTCCGAGGTGTTCGATGTCGCGCATCACACGCGACATCATCTGATCGTCGGCACCGATCCTCGGGATCTTCTGCCGCTCGATCACGCCACCTACCCGTGGTTGGCCTATCCATTCGGGGCGCTGGGAGATGACCCCGCGCAGGCTGCGTCGCTCGCGCGATCCGCCGGGTTCACGGCCGCGTTCACGACCCGTCCGGGGATCGCCACGCCGCGGTCGGATCGTCTGCAGTTGCCGCGGGTCGCACTCTACGATGCGCCGCTGGACGGACTCCTGAAACGACTGATCGCGTTGGTCGAGACGCCCTAACCACGCGAGCGATGCCGCGACGTCGAGCGTTGTCGACAGACGAAAAAAAAAGGCAACCGGCGAGGGTTGCCTTCAGGGAGGTCGTTCGGTCGCTGCTATTTCTTGGCGGGGACGTTGCTGTCGACCAGCGATAGATAGGTGGCGCGCGTGAAGAGACCGCAAAAATTGTCGAGCAGCAGGTTGGCCTCCTTCTCGCCGACCACCCCTTCTGCAACCTTCCGCTGCAACCGCTCGCGGATCGTGCGCGTCATCTCTTCCTGGTGATACCCGAACACGCGCAGCACGCCCGCCACGGTATCGCCACGTTCGACACGTACGATTTGCGGCCGCCCGTCCTCGGCGACCGTCACGGTGACCTCGTCGGGGGCGCCGAACAGGTTGTGCATGTCACCCATCACGTCTTGATAGGCGCCCAACAGGCAGATCGCTAGGTCGTACGGCTCGGGCGAGTCGGGATTGAACTCGTGCAACGCGATCGTTTCCTTGACGTCTTTGATGTCGACGAAGTGATCGATCTCACCATCGGAATCGCAGGTGATGTCGACCAACGCCGCCGCGGTGGAGGGGGCTTCGCGCAATCGCGTGATCGGGACGATCGGGAACAACTGTTCCAGCGCCCAGTGGTCGGGCGTGCTCTGAAAGACCGAGAAGTTGACCACATACTTTTCGTGCAGTTGGCGTTCGAGCTCGTCGAACTCTTCGTTGGGGAGTTTCTCTCGTCGCGAGAACGAGATCGCCTTACGACCGATTTCCCAGAACAGCCCTTCGGCCAGGGCGCGGTCTTCCAGCGAAATCAGTCCGACGTTGAACAGCGTGAGCGCCTCGTCTCGGAGTTCGACCGCGTCGTGGTAATACTCGACGTAGTTCTTGCCCGAAATCTCGCGCAGCATCGCTTTCATTTCTTTGACGGGGCGCGGTGCGCTCTCTTCGTTGATGCCGTTGGTGGGCGGTGGATCGGCCGAGATCCGCCCCAACACGTTGGCGACAAGCAGCGAGTGTGCGGCGGTGAGGAAGCGGCCTGACTCGCTGACCATCAGCGGCATCGGAACCTTCTCTTCCTGACAGACCTCGCCGATGGTGTAGGTCACATCGTTGGCATACTCGTTGACGGAGTAGTTGCACGAAGCATCGGACGCGGTTTTCGATCCGTCGTAATCGACCGCCAAGCCGCCACCGACGTTGATGACCGTGAGCGGGACACCGCGTCGTCGCAACTTGGCGTAGACGCGCGCCGCTTCTTTGATCGCACCTTTGATGCGCCGAATTTCGGGGATCTGCGAGCCGATGTGAAAGTGAACCATCGAGACCTGTTCGAGATGCCCGGCCTCTTTCATGCGGCTGATGCCGTCGAGCAGGCTCGCGGTGGATAACCCGAACTTGGCGGTGACACCGGTCGACTTGTGCCAACGGCCGGCGCCGCGCGCAAACAAGCGGACACGAAAGCCAACCTCCGGCAAGGGACCTGGACCTGCGTCGGAGAAGGCGCGCAATACCAAGTCGGTCTCGAACAGCTTCTCCATCACCAAGATCACGCGACGGCCCATGCGTGCTCCGGCGATCGCCAACCGCACCGTCTCGAGATCTTTGTAGCCGTTGACAACGGTCAGTGCGCCGGGTGGCAGGTCCAGTGACAAGGCCGCCATGAACTCGGCGCGCGATCCGGCCTCGATCCCCAAGCCGTGTTTGCGGCCAGCGGAGAGCAACGCCTCGACCACGTCACGCTGCTGGTTGACCTTGATCGGGAAGATCGGGCGGTACTCGGCCCCTTTGAAGTTGAATTCCTCGATGGCGTTCTTGAATGCTCCAGCCAACTCGTCGACCTTGGCTTCGAGGATTTGAGGGAAACGAAAGATCAGAGGTGTTTCGAGGCCTCGGGCTCGAACCTCGCGGACCAACGATGGCAGCGAAACCTCGCGCGAGGAGTCGCGGGTCGGTCGAACTGTCAGTTCACCGTCGTTGTTGATACCGAAGTAGCCACTGCCCCAGTGAGGGATGCTGTAGTACTCGAGAGCATCCTCGAGAGCAATTCGCGCCATCGCCCCAGTCCTCCAGCGTTTCGCGGCGTTCGCACTGATGGTGAAAAACCACGATGCAGGACCGGAGGGGCCGTCTCACCGCCGGTGGCAACGCGGGCGGATTATCGGGCGACCCCCCTTGGGGGGCAACGAAAAAAGCGCGGATTTCACGGGCTGGGACCGGGAGGGGACCCCCCCCTTTGACCAAACGCACTTTGCGCGCGACATTCTCCGCCGTGCTGACCGGCTACAACACCGATGTGACGTTCGAGGGGAAGACCTTCCACGTCCAGACCGAGGATCGCGGCGAGCGAAACCCGGTGATCGATACCTTGGTGTACTGCGGGGGTCAGATCCTCCATCAGGAGAAGAACTCCTACGCGGCGCTGATCGAGGCCAACGCGCAGGAGAGCGAGATCGCGCGACGACTCGATGCGCAGCATCGCGACCTGGTCAGGCGCGCTCGGCATGGCGAGTTCGCCGGCGGACTGGGCGGTGCGATCGAATTGGCCGGTAACGGTCCGTTCGACGAACTGGTTTCGAGTTTCTTGACGACCGATGAAGAACTGACCTGGCTGTCGTTGCGTTGGGAGCCTGCCGAGCCAGCAGCCTTCGGCGGACGTCTGACCGTGACGCTCGGCGACGAGGAGCTACCGGCGGTTGGGGTCGAGGTCTCGGTCCGTTGGATCGGGGTCGATCGCGTGCCGACCATCGTCGCCACTCAAATCACCAACAAGCAAGGGGTGATCGAGGTCCGTTGGCCGCACACCCCGCCGCCAGGGACCTTCGTGATCTTCAGCGCCGAGGCGGGGCCCGGCGGCGCCAAACTTCGGGTCGATGCCGCTAGCGACGTCGAGACATCTCTTGGCGCACTTCCCGTTCGACCATCTTCCGTTTGAGCGCATCGCGCTTCTCGTGAGTCGATCGGCCGCGCGCTAGGGCCAGTTCGACCTTGATCCAAGCCCCCTTGAGGTACACCCGCAGCGGGATCAGCGTGTAGCCGGCCCGTTCGGACTTACCGATCAGGCGGCGAATCTCGTGCGCTTTCAACAGCAGCGTTCGCGGCCGTTCTGGGTCGTGGTTGGCGTCTACAGAGGCGTGTGTGTAGTGGGCGATGTGGAGTTTGTAGAGCACGACCTTGTCGCCTTGCGGGCGCGCGTAGGCGTCCTTGAGTTGCACGCGACCGAGGCGGCACGACTTCACCTCGGTCCCCAACAAGACCATTCCGGCCTCGAAGGTGTCCTCGATGTCATAGTCGCGACGCGCTTGCCGGTTGCTGGCCAACTCGCGTATTTCGTCTTTGGCTGGCTTGGCCATGACTCCTCGATCGCAATTGGTCTCCCGTCGGAGCCCTGCTTAGGCTAGCTTAGAGCGGCGGCGGTTGCTGCCGCGGAAGGAAACTCAGACGTGTTGACGACTCAGGTCCAGATACCGGGGCAGGTCAGGCCGGTAACCTGCGTGTGCGATGACGATGCCTTCGAGGTGGGCGAGCGCTGCATCGTCGAAACAGATGGGCGCGTGCATGTCGCGACCGTCACCCGGGTGCCCTTGGAGGTTCCATGGGAAGAAGGGAAATCTCCGAAGGCCAAGCTCCTGCGACGAGCCTCACAAGGGGACGAAGAGCGTGAGATGTTCGCCGAGTCGCGGCGGGCGGAGTGGCTCGATTACGCGCGACGCCAGGCCGAGGAACTCAAGCTCGAACTGAAATTCGTGCGCTGCGATCCCGTCTCGGGCGGCAAGAAGGTCAATCTGTCGTTCACCGCCGAAGGGCGTGTCGACTTTCGTGAGCTTGTCCGGGACCTGTCGCGCGAGTTCAAATCGCGCGTCGAGCTGAAGCAGATCGGGGCGCGCGACGCGGCGGTGATGCAAGGCGGGATGGGTCATTGCGGCCAGGAACTGTGCTGCTCGCGCTTCCTCACCGGCTTTGCACCGATTTCGATGAAGCTGGCCAAACAGCAAGGCCTGCCGTTGAACCCGACCAAGATCAGCGGCCAATGCGGCCGGCTGATGTGTTGCTTGCGATATGAGGTGGGCGAGGTCAGCGACGGAGGCGGTGGATGCAACGGCGGCTGCGCCACCAAGAAGGCCCGCCACTAGTGTCCTGTCTCTAACGCTTCTTTACAATGGCTGATCTTGCGCATGATCTTG
>CAZAHQ010000363.1:0-4494 GCA_964484415.1 uncultured Acidobacteriota bacterium
CACGGCGAAGCCACTGCCGGGACCGAGGGTGAGCACGCCGTGATATGTATTGACACCGCTGTTGCCCGAGAGTTGGCCGTCGGCGAACGTCGCGTTGATCTCGACACTCGACGGATCGATCGAGCTCAGTGACCAGGAGACGAGTCTCCAGCGTGTTCCTTCCAACGAACTCTCGGTCGATGAGAGACACCCCACGAGAAAGAGCAACATGACCGCAGCGGAAGGGACAGCGACATGAATTGCAAACCGTCCGATCATGAGAGATTCCCTTTCGACCTCGGTTTATCGCGCTGGCCGAGAAGCGCCGCCGGTGAGATTACGCCCCGTGGCAACGGGCGCGGCTTGATTTTAGGCAACATCGATTCGGTGCGCCGTGAGTCGGGGTGGAGCCTGGGCGGAGATGCAGAACTCAGCCTCCGCTATCGATCAACCGCCACGAAATCAGTCGTTCAGGGACGGTGCCGCAGGTGGGGCCACCATCGGCACCTGTTCCGTGGAATCGCGCTTCGAATCGCGTGTTGAGCTTCAACGCTCGAGCGAGTAACTCGCTCTGCCCGCGCTGCATCGCAAAGGCAACCCCGAGTGGAGGCGCCACAACCACCACGCGCATCGATAGCACGGTCTCGGCGGCACGTGTCTTTGTGTCAGGAGCGCGGGGCGGCATCGAGCGCGGGCTGATCGCTACGACTTGATGCGTAGCGGTTCCTTCGGTGCCGACGCCTTCCACGACGGCCGTTCGATCGTTCGCGAACCCCACGCCGACAGATTGGGATAGCGCGCAGCATCGGGGAGTAACCCAAAGAGCGGCAACGCACCCGTGACAAACGGGGTCAGCGCGGCATCCGCCAGCGTGAACAGCTCGCCTCCCAACCAACGGCGGCCATGAAGCTCCGTTTCCAGCCGTGCCAGCTCGCGATGCAGCTTGGCTGTCGCCGCCTCGAGTGCCGCGTGGTCGACGGTGCTCTTTTCCTTGGGAATCAGAAACGGCGCCGAGAAGTCGAACAGGCAGGTGCGGTACTCGCGCCGCGCTGGGTAAACGTACTGATCGATGGTGTCTTCGATCAGGCGAATTCGTGCCCGCTCGTAAGTGTCGGTAGGGAGCATGCGGGGCTGGGGGAACGCTTCTTCGAGGTACTCGTTGATGATGGTCGACTCGTAAAGCGTGCGGCCGTCCTCGAGCACAAGCACCGGCGTCAGTCGATACGGGTTGAGCTTCTGAAACTCGGGGCTCTCGTTCTTGTTCTCGGGGATAACGAGTGTGCAAGGGACATTCTTTTCGGCGATCACCATGCGGACCTTCCAGCCGAAGGGTGAGCGATCGAGATGGTGTAGGACAAGCATGGCGAGGGTCTCCTGAGGGTTACCGGATGGATTGGGCCTGCGCGCAGTATACCGACGCGTCGCCCCGATGCTCGAATGCTACCGAGACTGAGTCAGGTGGTTTCTGAGGCGCTCGATGTTTCCCTCGACTTGCTGCGCGTTTCCCTTTCGTATCAGCGGCGACATCGGCCGCCCGATGAGTGTCTCGGCTTCTGCGCGAAACATGGAGCTCTCCGTTGCAACTCAGTTCTAGGACTTTCACATCGACTCGCTCACCGTGATCTCACGCGTTGATCCTTCGTATTGCCAGCTGCGCATGTCGACCCTACGTCCCGCTCTTTGACCGTCCCCACCACTCATCACAACAGGCGCGTTTTGCACGGGATCTAGGCTTTGTCTCTTAGAACCTCCAGAATTCGGGCGCTCAGCAGCGGCAGCAGATCCTGCTCGAACCACGGGTTTCGCCGCAGCCAGAGGTTGTTGCGTGGGCTTGGGTGAGGCAATGGAACCACCGTCGGCCAGTGTTTGCGCCACGCTTGCACCCGGCTGGTTACCGAACCAGCGTCGTCCGGTAGATGGTATGCGAGCGCGTATTGACCAATCACCAGCGTGAGTTGAAGTCTGGTCAGTTGCTGCATGAGCCTTCTGCGCCATGTCGAAGCGCACTCGGGGCGCGGGGGCAGATCACCCGACTTTCCAGTCCCTGGATAGCAAAACCCCATCGGAACGATTGCAATCTGGTGCGGGTCGTAGAACTGGTCTTTCGTCACGCCCATCCAGTCGCGAAGGCGATCACCACTTGCATCTAGAAACGGCATCCCCGATTGATGCACTTTTCGTCCCGGCGCTTGGCCTGCAACCAGAATCCGCGCACGCGGGTCGAGTTGAACAACCGGTCGCGGCCCAAGCGGCAAATACTCGGCGCAGAGCGTGCAGCGACGGACCTCATCGAGTAGCGATGTATGAGATTCCATCGTCAGTCTCCAGGCCTGGACACAGTCGCTTGCTTCGGGC
Organism: uncultured Acidobacteriota bacterium; assembly: GCA_964484415.1. Classification (GTDB taxonomy): domain Bacteria; phylum Acidobacteriota; class Polarisedimenticolia; order J045; family J045; genus JANNUT01. The sequence goes on from CAZAHQ010000363.1 coordinate 2,335, forward strand.
TTTCGTGAACCACGCGCCGAGAGTTGCCGCGCACCGACTACTTCGCTCTCTCTTCAGGTTTGTTGCGTTCGTCGTTGCTCACCGCCAACGACCAGACTTGTAGCACCGCTCGATCCTCGGCCGTCAGGCGCGACTCAGCGTGGAGTGGTGTGTAGAACCATAGCGGCATCTCCTCGTTTCTCACCTGCTCCCAGATCTTGCGGGCAGCTCGGTTCCGCTTCTTTGCCGGCCAGCGATTCCAGGTTGAGAAGTTCATTTCTTCTCGCCCTTCCTGCACGTCGCTCGCCACCAACCACGAGATCGGCGCAACACGGCTGTACCAGGGCCAGACCGTCTCGTTGGAGTGACAGTCGTAGCAGGCGCGACGCAGGATCGTTCGCACCTCGGCAGGCACGACGATCTCTGTTTCGACCGGAGGGTTGGAGCGATCGACCGGCACGAACTGAATCGCGATGAATGCGATGCCCAGCAACGCTACGGCCCACTTCGCGATTCGCTTCCAATCTCTCACGGTCACCGTCCTTTTGTGTGGGGAAGCTAGCGCGCTCGTTCCGTGTCCCGGGTATAGACCGTTGGGTCGTAACGCTCCATCAGGCGGGACGGGTCCGCAAGCTCCGTGTACCCAAACTGCTTGTGGAGCTCGCGCGCATCTCGTGTCGAAAGGACGATCGGAATGCCGGGTGACCAGTAACTCTGCGTAAGAAACGCCTGAATCGCCGCGGTGTCGAATCGAGCTTTGTCGGTAGCTATCGAGTAATCGCCGCGCGTGGATAGTGTAGACATCAACGACACTCCGATGAAGAGGGCCAACAGTCGACGCTGCGACATCCAGTCTTGACCGCTCGGTGCCTGGCGGCCAGGGGGGATTCTGCGTGATTCCTCCTCGCGGAAAAAGGACGTCGGTGCACTTGGCAGAGGCGACCCGGTTGCCTAGCATCAGGCCCGCTTGCTGACAGGCGCTTCGCCAGAGGTCCCTATGAGTACAACAGAAGAACAGGTCCAGTCCGCTTTGAAGTGGTTACAGCGGCACGGCTCCAAGCGCAATCGCGATGGGATGGCGCGATACGCGATCACGTCGGACAAGGCCTTCGGCGTTTCGGTAGCCTCTGTTCGAATCCTGGCCAAGCGGCTGGGGCGCGACCATAAGCTCGCCGTTGCACTTTGGAAGACCGGATGGCTCGAAGCGCGCATGCTCACCGCCTTTGTCGATGAGCCGGCACGTGTTACGTCCGCTCAAATGGACCGCTGGTGCAAGGACTTCGATAACTGGGCGGTTTGCGACGCCCTCTGCTTTCATCTGTTCGACCGCACGCCTCACGCTTGGGCCAAGGTCGAGCAGTGGAGCACCGCACCCGAGGAGTTCGTCAAGCGTGCTGCGTTTGCGCTGTTGGCCAGCATCGCTCTCCACGACAAGCGCGCACCCGACGAACCGTTCCTCGCCGGGCTGATCTTGATCGAACGCGCAGCGATCGATGAGCGGAACTTCGTCAAGAAGGCTGTCAACTGGTCCCTTCGCCAAATTGGAGGACGCAACGCCGTGCTCAATGCGGCCGCGCTGAAGGTCGCACGTCGACTGTCCGAGTCCCCCGAACCGGCTGCGCGCTGGGTAGGCAAGGACGCGCTCCGCGAGTTCGCGCGCAAGGCAGCAATCGGCAAGCGCTACCGTGGCGACTCTGGACTGTAGAGTCCTCCCGTCTGTTCGAGCCAGTCCGCAATGTCGTTGGCGGCGCGCGCGATGTCATTGTGCGACACATCGAGCACCAAGCACGGCAACAACGAGCGCGCAGCGAGCGCACGGAGCCGCTCCTGCTCATTGATGAACACAGCGAGATCGTCGTATTGCGAAGGGTTCCCAGAAACGAGCAGTCGAGCCGCGCGCGCCGACTCGAACGACTCAGGGCTTCGTACGCAAAGCACCAGGCGAAAGCCGATCGCCACCAGTCGGCTCTCCAGCCACGCAAAGTCATAGGTCTTGTGATGAACGCTCTGCTGATATGCCTGCGTCGAAAGGTGAAAACGATCGACGATCCAGGAGTAGTGACGCTGCAACTCGAACAGTCGGGCCCAGGTTTGATAGGTCTCGAGTGCCAACGCCTCTTCCTGCGGTTCGAAGTTGATCAACCCACGACCCCACGGAAAGTTGGTGAAGGCGCACCACTC
>CAZAHQ010000364.1:0-4489 GCA_964484415.1 uncultured Acidobacteriota bacterium
CCGGATTCCACCATCGACTTGGACAAAGGTGTAGACGAAAGCGATTTGCGGTTCGGCGGCCTGGATCTCGGCCAGTGGAGCGATCGCCGCCGCATACTCCCGGCCCGACTCCTGAGAGCGGTCATGAAAGAGTGCGTGCTGGGTTGGATCGACAGTCGTCGCCGCGATCGTTGCTAGGCGCTTGAGATTCTCGCGCGTCTCAGAGTCTGCAGACTGGCGCGCACGCAGATACAGAACACCGCAGGTCACTCCTACGATCATCATCACTATCGCGCTGGCGATCATTCCCTCGCGGATCGGATGGATCCGTGAGGAGGTTGCTTTCAGATCGAGCAAGCGAGGCACACCGTCTCCACGAGGCGATCGATCGGGCCTTGGTCGAACATATCGGGTCATTCCGGCCGAACTGTAGGGCGCACCTGGGGGGATTGCGGCCCTCCGGGGCGATCAGCCTGAGGGCTATGGCGACTCGACGCCGGCCCAACATCCAGCCGTGCTGAAGGCCTGGGCCATCACGATCGCGGCACTGTTGGCCAGGTTGTAGCTACGGACACACGAGCGGATCGGGATCCGCAGCGCTTGCTGTGGCCAACGGGTGAGCCAGTGAGGCGGAAGGCCATGCAGTTCGTTGCCGAAGATCAAGACGTCATCGGCAAAGTACTCGGCTCGGTCATAGCGATGGACGCCGTGCTTGCTGATCAACCAAAAACGGCGTCCAGCCAACCAGTCTTGGAACTGCTCAGGCGAGTCATGCACGGTCAGTTGCAGATGGGGCCAGTAATCCAAGCCGGCACGTCGCACGGCGCGCGCGGAGAGATCGATGCTGAGCGGTCCGATCAGATGCAGCGGCACGTCCATGCCCGCGCACTGCCGCGCGATGTTCCCAGTGTTGGGGGGGATCGATGGCTGGAACAGCGCGACGATCACCCGGCGCTACCGACAGTGCTCAAGCGGTCGAGCAAGATCGCGAATGCTCTATACAGTTGGCGAAGGCCGGCCGCATCGACGATTCGTTCCTCGGCATCGAGATACAACTCGTCGATGCCGTCGGGGAACTCAGGGCCGAACCAACCCTCGTCATCGCGAACCTCGACCAAGCGTGCCGAGGACTGCAGCAGTGCCTGCCGCAAGTCTTGGCCGGCAAACACCCGTTGCAACTCTTGGGGGCGGTTGGTCTTAAGCACGAAAGCGCGATCGAACGTCTTGTCGCCGACCTCGATGTCCTGTCCGCCAACCCACTTCACGAGCGAATCGAGCACACCGTGACGGCGGAGCCGAAATCGGAACCCGTCCAGATTGCGGAACGCAGCGCGCAATCGGGTGATACACAGCGAGGCATGCCCTTCGATCTCGGCATGCAGGTCGAGCGTCACCACGAACGGTCCGTGCTGAACCTTGATTGCGGCACCATCCCACTCGGCCGCTTGCCCTTGCAAGCGCTGGGTAACTTCGTCCCAGACCGCTTCGCTGTAGATGTCGAATCTCGCATCAGGTGCGTTCATCAGGGCACCTCCCTTAACCGAAACGTAGCTTCATGGCGAGGATGATCAAGACCAGCACCAGTGTCGTCGCATTGGCTAGCACGATCGGCAGGCTGCCGAGAGCGATCCCGTAGGCCAACCACATCGAAACGCCGACGGCGAAGATGCTGTACATCGCCAGCGAAAGGTCGCCGGTATGTCGTGTGCGAATCACGCGCACCGCCTGAGGCACGAACGACACCGTGGTCAACGTCGCCGCCGCATAACCGATCCAGTCGTAAAGATTGGATTGCATCGATCTAGTTCCAAAACCACGCGATGAGAAACACACCGATCATCGAGAACACAAAAACCACACGCAGTGCCATGCCGACGATCATGCCGATCCCGGCACCGACCCCTGCTCGCGTCGCTTGTTGCCAGTCGCGGCGCGCCCAGTATTCGCCGCCGAGTGCGCCCAAGAAAGGACCCAGCAGCAGGCCGACGGGAGCGAAGAACAGCCCCGCGATCAGCCCCACGCAGGCACCGGCGAGGGCCCAGCCGCTGGCGCCGCTCTTCTTGACGCCGTAGGCGGTTGCGATCGCGTCGACGCCCAGCGATACCGCCATCAAAACGCCGATGCCGACCAGCGGCCACAGACCGACACGTTGAAAGTCGTCTGCCCACGCCACCAACAACAGCCCCGCAAACACCAGTGGCGACCCGGGCAGCGCAGGCAGGATCGTGCCGATCACACCGGCCAGTACCAACAGTGGACCCAAGATGTAGAGCGCTGTTTCCATCGCGCGACATCATGCCCTAGCGACGGTAATTCCGCGCCCCCCCCCGGATTGACGAACCAGTCGGTGGCCGAGGAGACTGCACCGGATGCGAATCGCTCGGTTGATTGCCATCGCACTGGCTGTTGGAAGTGGCGTCACGGCCCAGGCGGAAGGTGGCCGGCTCGAGGCAGAGGCACGCGGCACGCTGTACTGGGTGTTTTCGGATCAACTCGACCTTGCCGGCGAAACGGGTGTTGCGCTGTGGATGCCTCCAGCTTTCGGTTGGCAGCCTGGCGTCGTGCTCGACGCGCAAACCGCAATAGAACGAGCCAACGGCCTGAGCTTCGCGGTGAGATCACTGAACTATCGCGCAGAATTCGCCGCGCGATCATCGATGCATCCATGGCTGACGGGTTTCGTTGGGCAACGCGGCCGCGGGAATGTCGACGCCAACGGTCACGCTTTCGTGCGGTATGCCGGCGTCGGCCTGGCGGCTGGCGGTGCGCGCTGGCGTGGCGACATGGCGCTCGGTGTCGTGTTCAGCGACCAGCGGGTCGATGCCGATGCACTGCTGCGCGTGCGAGCCGAGGGGTTCGCGCCGTGGGGTCGACTGGCCGTTGGTTTCTCGACACGCGTCGAGCTGCTCGACGAGCGCGAGCGAACGTCGATTGACTACAGCGCAGGTCCGATGCTGTTGTTCGGTTGGAGTCGCAGCCACGCGCTCGCGTTGTTTGCGCGGTATCACCACGCGGAGAGCGCGCTTGGATTGCAAGCCTCCGGCTGGCAAGCGGGTTTCGAAATCGCCCATGCCGGTTGGAAGCTGAACCAGACGAGCGATAGGCGGGTGCTCAGCGGTGCTGCGGCAGCCGGGACCGGAACAGAGTCTCGTCATCATGCGCGGCTCGATCTGCGCGCAGAATCGCCGGAACTTCATGGTTCGACCCGCGCGGTGATCGAGGTCGACGCCAACCTGCTGACCGCCAGCGACACGCGCGATCTGTTCTATTTCGTCTGGCTTGGCGCCGAGCGCCCGTGGCGATCGGGAACGGCGGCGTTGCAGTTGTATCACCGCAGCGATCATCGACTCGCCCGGGATGGAGCGGTGAAGAGCACGAACTTCGCCGAGATCGGTTGGACCAGCCATCGTTGGCAGGAACCACCGGCTCGCCCCGGTGCGTGGGACCTCTCGCTGTTCGCCGGGGCGATGCTCGATAGCGATTTTGGTGAGGATCGCGGCACGCTGCTGCGCGGTGGTGTGCGTTGGACTCTGCCGCGCAGCGATGTGCGCTGGTTGCCATACGTACGCGGCGAAGGGGAGTGGAGCGACGCCAACCGCTACGCTTTGGCTGTTGGTGTCGAACGCGAGAGCGGCGTTGCCCTCGAGCTGTCGCGGCGGCGCGACGATCAGTGGTTCAGTCGTGTCGGCGCAGCAACGCTGCTAACGCTGTCGCAACGCTTCTAACGCTTCGATTGCGGCAATGTCCGTTGCGTTGATCGGTCGTTCTTGCTGGCGTCGGGAGATGTAACGCCACGCAATCTTCCCATCGGTCCCAATCAAGAAGTGCGCCGGTGCGGCAATGTCGGCGCCGGCGTATCCCCCGATATGACGCACTCGATACGCGGAGATCACCTCCAACTTCGGATCGGCCAAGACCGGGAACTCCAGGCGATACCGCTCCGCCACCTCACGCGCGTCAGCCTGTCCATCGGCACTGATCGCGATCAGTGTGCCACCGATGTTCTTGATCTTTGTGTTGACGGCTCCGAGCCCGCGGAGCTCTGATCGGCAGGAGGGTCACCAGTGGCCACGATAGAAAACTAGCAGCACCGGCCCACGCTTGAGCGCATCGGTTAGAGATGTTTCGGTGCCCTTCTGATCGACCAGCGAGAAGGGAGGCGCCGATTCGCCGACGGCGATGCCGGCCAGATCGGGGATCTTCGATGCCGGGAAGAACACGTACACGAAGGCGAGTGACACCAGCACCGCGAGCAGCCCAATGATGCGCGGGGACCAGCGCTTCGAGCCAACGATTCCAATCAAACCACCCAACGCACCAAACGCCGCATACGCCAGCGCATACGCGCCGGTCTCGTGCTGCCAAACGTTCTCGATCAATGCCAGATAGACGAGAAACGACCCCAGCGACAGGAACAACCCGGCGATTGCGTATTCGCGGCGCATCGAACGGCTCCTAGTGTCCTGTCTCATATATAGCTATTCAATAATGGCTGGACATGGTAACGTCG
>CAZAHQ010000365.1:0-4484 GCA_964484415.1 uncultured Acidobacteriota bacterium
CGTGACACGCTGCACCCTCGACGTTGCACAAAGGTACAAACAAATCACGCGAACAACAATCGAAAGTGCGCCTCGAATTGAAGAATGTTCCGCGTGCGGGAAACTCATCGAGGCTCGCGCACAGAAATCACATCAGTCGTCGCGACGCAAGCGATGTGCGCTGCGTCAACACAACCCTGCACGCAACAACTAGTCGGCCTACAGACCGGAGTGCAACCAACGCTCAAGAGAAGGCACGTGCAACCGCTCATCACCAAGGGCCATTGGTAGCGAATCACCGATGCGCGCGCGGCAGTGCGCGTCGACTATCGTCGCAAGCACACGCACTTGACGCAGAAGCCTGCCGAGCTACGAACCCTTCTATGGCAACCTCGTTGACAGGCTCTTGCTCAGCAGCGTTGATCGGCTGTGCGTTGCGAGCCGTGTAACCGCACGCTCCGATCGCGGGCCGGCTCATCGCAACCGGCTCGAATCACGAGACAAGCCACGTCGCGAACGTCATCCATGTCCCAGTTCCCATGATCATCAAACGCACTACTTGAGAGCCGATGATCAGCACCGTGCCCCAACCGAACGCCGGGTGGAGTCTTCGACTCCTCACCGAGTCGTAGACGACACACGCAAGGATACAGAGGTCGGTTAGCCCGAAGAACACAAGCGGGCCGCCTGTCGCGATGAACCCGAGGGGGATGCGCGCGATAGCCGCAGGGAGCAACCCGAGACACGACAGCAGCATCAATCGCCGATGAATATCCGCTCGCTTGCGAAACCAGATGCCGGTCGCGACCAACAGCCCGAAAATCGCGATGTCGAACAAAGGTATGGCAAGAAATACGAGCGGCGGAGGACCAGGTGAAACGCCGTTTCGCGCCGCAACGACCGCGGTCACAGAGCCGATAACAACCATGAGCCCAGCCCAGACCGCGCCGAAGAGTCCCAGGCGCCGATGGATGTCCACACGTCGCGCCGCAACCAACCGCACCTGAGTGATGAACAGCAGCACCCACACCGTCATTACGGCGCCGTGCACGTGTACGAGCGTCGAGAGCGCCTGGCCACCGAACAGGCCCTTCAGGTAGTACGTCCGCGCAAAGCCGATCAGCACAAGAAGAGCCGCGACAATAGCAGCCCACGTGTACATCCCTCGGTCGCGGCCAGCGCCCACAATCTTCAAGGTCATGACCATGCGATTCCTCCTAGACGATGGATCGATCAACGCCACCTACGAAGCCGCTCGCTGATCCGGACGATACATCAGGTGCCGGTTCGGACGTAACGTCACGTTTTGCAAATCGTACTTGGTCGAGCACCAGGGAATCGTCGCTCGTACCGATGATCTTTGGGCTCTTCGTCAGATCAAAAGCGAGACCGGTCGATCGGTCCGGCCTGGCCAGTCTCAGCGAAGATAGAGCTGTCGCGAATGACACTCATCACACTGCCGAAAGCCGGAGAAGAAACTGTCTACTCGAGGAATAGCTCACCGCTTGCCGGCAAGAAGCCAGAGCACGCGTCGAGGATTGCTGACATCGACGCGGGCGTCCTTTAGGCTGTGGTCGAGCGCACCAGCCCGCGAAAGGAGCCGAGCCTCAGGTTATCGCCCTGAGATAGGTCCCACTACGAAGTCGAGTAGAGTAGCCACGAAAAGGACTCGGGCGTCGCGGGTAGAACATCACCACAGCGTGCGCAGTGTCGACAGAGTGCTTGGTCGCAGGAGGGCTCATGCTTCGCGCAAAGACGGTTGTCAAGATCCTATCGATCGGCCTCATCACGACCGGGCTCGCCAGCACGTTCGTTTCAACGGCAGGTCAGAGCAGTTACCAAGACCTCGAGTCTTTGTTCAAGGAATGGCTCGCGTTCGAGCGGCCCGCACTGCGCGGCGGCGCACCGGACTACACGCCAGCGACGATGGCGAAGAAACACAGAGCGCTGAAGTCCTATCAAGCGCGGCTTGCCGCCATCGACCCGCGCGGCTGGCCAGTTGCGGAACAGGTCGACTACCGCTTGGTCGGCGCGCAGATGAACGGACTCGACTTCGATATCCGCGTGCTGCAACCGTGGACACGCGACCCCGCTTTCTACGTGTCGATTTACACCGAGCAAAGCGACACTCCGGCGCACGAGGGGCCCACGCATCACGCCGTCGTGGAACTCTGGAGGTACAACTTCCCGCTAGCTCTCGGCGACGAATCCAAACTCGCGGCCGAACTGAGCACGATCCCGCCGCTCCTGAAGCAGGCGCGAACCAACCTCACGGGCAACGCGCGCGACCTATGGATCACCGGCACGGCATCGATCAAGCAACAGAGCGTCGACCTCGCCGCACTCGCGGAGACGACAGCCAAGTCAGGCGATGAACTCGCGCAGGCGATAGCGGCAGCAAGCAAAGCAACCGCTGAGTTTGCCACGTGGCTCGATCAACAAACGGCCGCCAAGACGGGACCGTCTGGTGTCGGCAAGGACAACTACACCTGGAGCCTCGAGAACGTACACCTCGTCCCGATGACCTGGGACGACGAGGTCGCGCTGCTCAAACGTGAGCTTGCGCGCGCCCATGCGTCATTGCGCTACGAGGAAGAACGCAACCGCAACCTGCCGCAGCTTCAAGCCGCCGGCAACAAAGAGGAATGGGACAAGCGCGCCAACGACGCTGTCACCAAGTACATCGCGTTCCTCAGAGACAAGAAGATCCTGACGGTCACCGACTACCTCGACCCAGCGTTGCGCGCGCACCTCGGCGGGTATGTGCCACTCGAATCGCGGAACTTCTTCGATATCGCTCGTCACTACGAACCGGTGACGCTCTACGCCCATGCCTACCACTGGTTCGATCACGCCTGGATGATTCACGCCCCCAACCCCAGCGCGATCCGCCGCGCCGCCACTCTCTACAATGTGTGGGATAACCGTGCCGAGGGGATGGCAACCGCCATGGAGGAGCTGATCCTGCATGCCGGTTACTACGACGACAACCCGCGCGCCCGAGAAATTGTTTGGATCATGCTGGCCCAGCGCTGCGCGCGCGGGCTAGCCTCGCTTTATGCGCAGGCCAACCAGTTCGACATCAAACAGGCCAAGGCGTTTCAAGTCGAATGGACGCCGCGCGGCTGGATGCGCCCCGACCTCGACCTGCTCGGGTTTGAGCAGCAGCTTTACCTGCGCCAGCCCGGTTACGGCACCAGCTACGTCACCGGCAAGTACTTGATCGAGGAGTTGATCAAGAATCGTTCGCATCAAATGGGCGAAGCGTTCACGCTGCGTCGCTTCTTCGACGAGTTCAACGATGCCGGACTGATTCCGGTGTCGTTGATCGGTTGGCAAATGACGGCCGAGCGGCCGCAGTCGAACTCAGGAATGTGATTGCTGGTTCATCGCATCGTGAGCACGACGGTCCCGCGCGCGCCGTCCTTGCCGACCCTCAAACTGCCCGGTACTCCCGTCACACTGTAGAAATAGTTCTGTCCATCGTTGAGCACTCGGTCGTGCCACGGTAGCAACGCGCCCGCCAAGCGCGGCAATGTCTGTGGCGTCGCGCCACGCGTGATCTCGCCTCCCTCCCACGCCATGAGTCTCACGCGACTCGGCACACCGCTCCATGTCTCGGACTGCCTGGTCGTCCAGCGCACCGTCACGGTGTCGATGAAGTCGGCTGGCGCGTACCCTAAGCCGAAGGTCTGCACCGCGGAGTTGCGGCCTGTGTGGTAGCCGTGACCGCCTTGCACCTCGCGAATCTGCTGTCGTCCGGCGTGCTGCACCGTGATTCGACCACCAACCCCTTCGCGATTCGTTCCGCTCGCGCCGCGTCCGTGCAGCCCGAGTTGCAACCACGGCTTGGTCGAGCCGCCGTCGTTGCGATACAAGTGCGCGTTCCACGGTTGCCCAGTCGGCGCGCTCGCACCGAAGGTGACCAGATCCAAATCACCGTCCTGATCGAAGTCGGACCAGCTTGCTGCGTAGTTGTGATACAGGCCGAGGTTGACGCCGTGGGCGGTGGTGTTGTCGGTGAATGTTCGATCGCCGTCGTTGGAATACAGCGTGCTGCTGTTGAGCGTCGAGGTTTCGTAGATGTGGGTCACGTAGATATCGAGATCGCCGTCGTTATCGTAGTCGGCCCACGCCGGGCTGGTTTCGCAGAAGTCGGGTTGTGCCGCGCCGCCCCACGGCTTCATTCCACTCTGCGGCCGCCAGTCGGTGAACTTGTGGTCGGGCGCACCGGAGTTGGCGTAGAGCAGCGAGATGTCGTGACCGAACAGCGCGATGTAGACACCATGCGCGAGATCGGCGACATAAACATCCATGTCGCCGTCGTTATCGAAGTCGCCCCAATCGACACCCAGCGTGTGTCCCCAAGAGCCGCCCGACTCCTCGCCGTCGGCATTCTTCTGTGCCGTCAAGCTGACTTGCGAGAAGCCTCCGGCGCCGTTGTTCTCCCACAGAAGGTTCGGATCCAACCGGTAATTGCCGACGTAGAGGTCGAGCCAGCCATC
>CAZAHQ010000366.1:0-4484 GCA_964484415.1 uncultured Acidobacteriota bacterium
CGTGCAGAAGGTATTCCACAGCTTGGCGTGACGGCGCGCGGCTCATGACTCGGCTGCGGCGAGCGCGGCCTTGACGTGAATCTTGGTGGTGTCGAGAAATGCGACGCCCTTGACGGTTGAATCGCCCAGAATCAGCGGCAGCTCGGTCCCGCCCAGGATGATGCCGTCGATTCTGTCCTGAGCTTTCATGCGCTCGATGATCGCGAGCAGCGCTTCGCGGGTTTCCGGCAGGAAGACGCCGTTGACCAGCTCGTCGAAGTACTTCTCGTGAATGAAGTCCTGTTCGGCGGCCGTGGGTACGACGATCGCCGACCCAGCCTTGGAAAATACGCGCGGGTAGAACTCGGCCTGCATCGTGAATCGCGTTCCGAGCAGACCTGCCCGGGTGACTCCCGCGGCGCGCGCGCGATCGCAAGTGGCTTGCACGATGCTCAGCAGTGGAACCGGCGAGGCTTGCTGCAGACGATCGAACACGATGTGCGGAGTGTTGGCAGCCAGCAACGCAAAATCGGCGCCGGCGTCGGCCAGGCGTTGCAGCTCGACCAACAGGTAATCGGTGACGGCATCGAGGTTGCCGGTGTCGAAGTACTGCCGAAGCCGATCCAAATCGACGCTGTTGATCACGATCGCGGGGTAACCGGTGTCGGCGTGAGCACGACGGTATTCGGCCACCATCGATCGGTAGTAGTCGATGGTCGACTCCGGGCCGATGCCGCCAATGATGCCGATCGTTTTCATGATCGTCGCTGGCACATGGACCGATCTCCGTACCGTCGCTTGGAATGGTTGCTACTTGATGCGAATCGTCTTCGGATCGAACGTCGGTTTTGGATACGCCAGCTTCATCCCTTCCAGCGTATCGACCAAGATTTTCAAGATCGCCCAATCGCGATACCACTTCTTATTGGCCGGCACGACATACCACGGCGCGAAGTCGGTCGATGTCTCACCCACCGCGTCTTGAAACGCCTGCATGTACTTGTCCCACAGCTCGCGTTCCTTCAGATCGCCGGGGTTGAACTTCCACTGATTCTCGCGATCATCCAAGCGCGCCTGCAAGCGTTGCTTCTGCTCCTCCTGGCTGATGTGCAGGAAGAACTTGACGATGGTGGTCCCTTCCTCGGCCAGCATTCGCTCGAAGTCGCGAATTTGAGCGAACCGCCGGCGCCACACGCGCTCCGGCACGAACTCGTGAACCCGCACCACCAACACGTCCTCATAGTGACTGCGATTGAAAATGGTCAGCTCGCCCCGCCCCGGCACCTGCGCATGCGCGCGCCATAGATAGTCGTGATCGAGTTCCACCGGTGTGGGGGCCTTGAAGCTGGCGACCCGCACGCCAACAGGGTTCACGCCATCGAAGACGCGGCGAATCGTGCCGTCCTTGCCGCCGGTGTCCATCGCTTGCAGCACCACCAGCAGCTTGTGCCGGTGCTCGGCGTACATCAGCTCCTGCAGTTGTTCCAAGCGGTCATTGAGCTTCAGGGCTGCGGCCTTGGCTGCGGCCTTGTCCCCTTTCCATCCCGGAGTGCTGTCGGGGTCGACCGAAGCGATGCGAAACCGTTTGCCTGACCTAACCTGTAGCGACGATAGCGGCTTGTTCATCGATCGGTCCCTTGCCGTGGGCGGAGCGGCCTGGCCGGGGTTGGCCCGGGTGCCGGCCCACAGTCTACCGGGGGAGAGGCAACGAAATAGCGATCTGAAAAACTGTGTGAAATCCCCGCCCTCCAGCCCCGTTAGGTAAGGCGACGGAGGACGAAGCAATGAAGAAGTGGTTGATAGGTGGTGGGCTCTTGGTGGTTGGATCGCTGGTGGCGTTTGGCTTCATTGCCTCCGGCAAGCCCAAGGGGACCGATGTCTTCGTCCATCTGGTGAAGACTGGCGCAATTCGATCCGAGGTCACCGGGACCGGTGAGATTCAGGCCCGCACGCGAGTGAACGTCGGCGCACAGATCCCTGGAACGATCATCGCGATCCCGGTCAAAGAAGGGGAAGAGGTGAAGAAGGGTCAACTGCTGCTGCAGATCGACCCGGAGCGATATCGGCAAGAGGTGCAGCGCCTCGAGGCCGAACTGCGAATGACGCGCGTCTCGGTAGCGCAGGAGCGCAACCGACTCTCGACGTTGAAGGCGCGATACGACCGCACCCAACAGCTCAAGGCGCAAGGGCTCGTTTCGGAAGATTCGTACGACCAAACCAAACTCGACTACGACGCATCGCGCTTTCAACTCGAGTCGCTCGAAGAGACGGTGTCGCAAACGGAAGCAGCGCTTGGAAAATCGCGCGATGACCTGAGCAAGACCACGATCTTCTCGCCGATCGACGGCCGCGTGACCGCACTCAACACCGAAGTCGGCGAGCAGGTGATCGTCGGCACCACCAACATTCCGGGCTCGGTGATGCTGGTAGTCAGTGACATGAGCGAGCTTTTGGCCGAAGTTGATGTCGACGAGTCGCAAATTGCCAAGGTGATCGTCGGCCAGACCGTGAACGTCAAGATCGACGCAATCGACGATGTGACATATGCGGGCCGCGTGGCGGAGATTCGCAACTCGGCGCGAAAGAAGGGTGAAGCAAACGTGTTTGGCGTGAAGGTGCTGCTCACCGCGCCCGACAATCGTTTGCGCCCCGGCATGACCGCCAAGGCCCGCGTTGAAATTGAGACGCGACCGGCGGCGCTTCGGGTGCCGATTCAATCGGTGATCGAGCGCGCTGAATCGGCATTGGGTAGCCCGACCGGTGGCGAACCGGGCGAGAAGCGAGTCGACACCGTGATCTTGATGCACGAGGGCAAGGCCAAAGCGGTGCGCGTGCAGACCGGCTTGACCGACGATGACTTCGTCGAAGTCTTGGCCGGCGTGCGCGAGGGCGACACGGTCGTCACCGGCCCGTACCGCACGCTGCGCAAGTTGAAGGACGGCGAGGCGGTGCTCGAGAAGAAGGAAGGCGAGGACGACGACAAGACGAATGACAACGGCGGCGCGAGCGTCGAGGTGTCGTGATGAACGCCCTCGCATTGGCCGGCACCACGACAGTTCCCGTGATCGACGCTCACGGCCTGACGCGCGTTTACGACATGGGCGGGCAATCGCAGGTCGCGGCGCTGGCCGGCGTGGACGTGCGCGTCGAGCGCGGTGAGTACGTGGCGATCATGGGGCCGTCGGGGTCGGGGAAATCGACGTTGATGAATTTGATTGGATGCCTCGATTCGCCTACCGCCGGCCGCTATGTGCTCAACGGCCACGATGTCAGTGCGCTCGACGACCGGCAGTTGGCTCGCATTCGCAACAAGGAGATCGGCTTCATCTTTCAAACGTTTCAGTTGTTGGCCCGCACCTCAGCGTTGAAGAACGTGGAGCTGCCGTTGATCTACGCGGGTGTACGTCGTACCGAACGCGTTTCCCGCGCGAAGGCAGCATTGGAAGCAGTTGGCCTGGCCGATCGCATGGAGCACAAACCGAACGAGTTGTCGGGTGGTCAGCGGCAGCGTGTGGCGATTGCGCGTGCGCTGGTCAACGACCCGGCATTGCTCTTAGCCGATGAACCAACCGGCAACTTGGATTCGAAGACAGGCGAGGAGATCTTGAGTTTGTTCGAGGCACTGTGGGGCCGCGGCCACACCATCGTAATGGTGACGCATGAGGAAGACGTGGCCGAACGAGCACATCGCGTGGTGCGTTTGAAGGACGGAGCACTCTTGAGTGATTTGCCCACGAGTCGCGCAGCTGCTGCTAGCGCTTAGGGCGGGACAGGCGTCGGCGAGTAAGGGCGCCGCTTGACTGCAGATTGTCTCGGCGGTGCCTGTCCCGGTTTCTTACGAAGTAGACCAGGAGCAACACCATCATGATTCTCGAATCGTTTCGAATTGCGATCGGCGCCATTTGGGTCAACAAGATGCGGTCGCTGTTGACCACGCTGGGGATCGTGATCGGTGTGTCGGCCACGGTCGCGGTGGTTTCGTTGGTGCAGGGGTTCTTTGCGGTCATCGAGCGGCAGTTCGAGGGCCTGGGGACCAACGCCATGCACATCTCGCCCAGCCGCCCACCGGGCACCGAGGGGCAAAAGCTGGGACGAATCGTACTCGACTGGAGCGATGGGCAGGCACTGAAAGACTCGATCGACACCATCGACGAGATCGTGCCGGAGTTCTTCGAGTCGGCCGTTGCCAAGCATGGTGAGGAGCAAGCGCGCACTTTCTTGGTGGGAACTACCGCACGCTATCAAGACGTGCGCGGCTTCTACGTGGGGAAGGGGCGGTTTTTCTCGCAGGTCGATGATCGCTCGCGGTCACGCGTCTGTGCGATCGGATCGAAACTGGTCGAGACACTCAAGATCGATGGCGAGCCGGTCGGTCAGACGATTTCGCTGCAAAACGAGGAGTTTCGAATTGTCGGTGTGATGGAAAAGCAGGGTGAACTGCTCGGTGAGTCGTTTGACGACTTCGTGCTGATTCCCTATTCCACTGCTGCGACGATCTATGGGCC
>CAZAHQ010000367.1:0-4480 GCA_964484415.1 uncultured Acidobacteriota bacterium
AACCTCGGTCAGCAATAACGATTCCGTGTGTCTCCGCACCTGTTCGAGATCACCGACATTTCTTAGTGAATGTCGAACGGATCGTTGCGGCGCCCCTGAATCACCCGGAAGGGACGGGTTTTCTTAAAAGGGTTTCGCCAGCCGATCCCGCCGCCCCGGACGAAAAAGAACAGATAAAGGAAACCGACGAGCATCCCGCCCAGGTGGGCCGTGAAGGCGACGACCCCTCCGCCAGACGTCGTCGCCGATGAGTGGCCAAGGTTGGAGGCCATTGCGTTGTACAGATCGATGGCGCCGTAGATCAGCGCCAGTGTCCGAGCCTTGATCGGAAACGGGAGCGGAAACAAGAACAGCTCGCGTTCCGGAAAAAATACGGCAAAGGCCACCAAGACACCCAGCACGCCGGCCGACGCACCGATCACAGGCGAGTTCGACCCGGTCAACATTGCTGTCGCCAGGTATGCCACGCCGCCACCCACGATGCAGATCACGAGATAGCGGATGAAACCCCGCGAACCGAGAACGCGCTCGACATCGCCACCGAACATCCACAGTCCGAGCAGATTCATCAACAGATGCCAGATGCCGCCATGCAACAACGCGTATGTGACCAGCTGCCAGAGTGCGAGATGTTCGGTCACGCCGACGCGAGACAACTGCATCCAGGTGGTCGGTGTCTGGTACTCGAATAGCAGCTCGCTGAATGACTGAAGCGCAAAGCAAGCCACCAGCGTCCACATGATCACGCGCAGCATCGGCGTGATAGGTGGGACTTGGATCGTCATGCCACCGCCGCTGGAGGGACCTCGATAGTAGGAAGACATGCGGTGGATTATGGGTCACGCCGACTCGGGTAGGCCACGACTACCTGATTCGCCGAGCGCTCACGGCTCGACGGTGAGCTTCAACTCGCCGGTCTCTTGTTGGTAGTAAACCCAGACCTTTCCCGCAGGGAACGTGCCCCGTTCGAAACCTGTGGTGCCGGCGCGCTTGCAGCCACTACGACCCGGCAGTCCGCACGACAGCGTCTTGGTGTCACCACCCGCTTCGACCACCCAGCGATAGGCCCACTGCCCGCCGTTGTTGATCACCTCGGCGGTGAGTTGATTCGCCCCCTGCTTCAGCTTCGCCGACAGGTCGATCCAGCCGGCGCGCAACTCCGCCGGGGTCCCCAGCGGTGTGCCATCCAGATACAGCTGCACCTCATCATCGGCTTCTGCGACCCGCACGCGGGCGCGCACAACGGGGGCCACCGTCTCGCTGAACTCGATCCGCGCCACGTTGCGGCGCGGGATCAACTGGCGGCCACCACCCGCAACCTCCAGCGATGCATGATCGAGAGTCACAGCGATCACCCGACCGTGCAGTTCGCTGCCGTCGCGCAGCACCACGAGGTCATCAGCAAAGCTCCCGAGCCCCCAACTGCACCAAGCAGCAACCAGGAGCATTACCGACCGACTGCAAAACACCCGATTGCGTCGTAGGGACATGTGCGCCTCGCACCACTAGGGTGATGACGGCCGTGGCGGTAGCCTCGCTGTGCCGTAGCGCAGGAGGATCGATGACCGCGACCAGTGTAGTAGATAGGCCCACCGATGCGCTCGACTCGCTGCGAATCGTGCTCACCGACTGGCAGCAGCGACAGCGGGCCTCGGCCTGGGTTCTGCTGGGAACTTCATCGCTGAGCACTCCGGGTGCCGCGGCTTGCAGCAGCCTGGTGCGGCGCGTCGGAGAACTTGCACTCATTACCGATGGCGCCGTGCGATCCGGGCGGCGTGGACAGATCCTCACGGCGCTGGCGTTGCGCCGGCCGTTCCCGCTCGCGATCGTGGTCCACGCCAATGCGCGACGCGGGCTGCCGTTGGTCCACGCGTTGCGCGATGCGCTCGCCGACGGCCCAATGCGTCTTGCGCAACAGCGCGATCCGTGGTTGACACTGCTGTGTAGTTCACCGTCGTTGGATCGTCCACTGCGGTTGTTGCGGCGCGTCGCCGGCACGCCGCTTTCCGTGTTGTTGTTGGGCGAGACCGGCTGCGGCAAGGAAGAACTCACCCGCGCGCTGCATGTCGCCTCGCAACGACCGGGCGCGCTGATCGCCGAGAGTTGCGCCGCTTTGCCCGAGTCGTTGCTCGAAGCCGAAATGTTCGGCGTTCGACGCGGCGCGTTCACGGGGGCCGAAACACCGCGGAAAGGCCGCGTGGTGGAGGCCCATCGCGGCACGTTGTTTCTGGATGAAATCGGAGAGCTACCGAGTTCGATTCAGGTCAAATTGCTGCGCGTGTTGCAGGAGCGCGAGGTTCGCCCGCTCGGGGGCGACCCTGTGCGAGTCGACATCCGTGTCGTGGCCGCCACGCATCGGGACCTACCGCGACTCGTCGAACGAGAACAGTTTCGCAGCGATCTGTACTTCCGATTGGCGGGCGCCGCAGTCTATGTGCCACCGCTGCGCGAGCGCCTCGGCGACCTACCCTACCTGGCCGCTACGCTGCTGGCTCGAGCCTCCGACTCCGGAATCGGCCCGGGGATCTCGCTCGCGCCGGCCGTGCTTCATCGCCTCAGTCAGCATCCATTTCGAGGCAACGTCCGCGAACTCGACAACATGTTGCGTCAGGCGGCTGCGTTGGCCAACGGTCCACGGATCCTTCCGCACGACTTGCCACTGCCCGAGCCCCACGTCACCTCTCGTCCCCACAATCTTGAGGTCAAGGCGTTGAGCGAAGCGCTGTTCTTGGCAGGCGGTGTGAAAGCCGATGCGGCGCGTCGCTTGGGTTGGTCGCGCCAGAAGCTCTATCGACGAATGGCGGCGCTGGGGATGTTGCCACCGAGCGTTCAGTGACGACCCTCACCTTGCGATCGGAGCGCACCCATTGACGCCGCGTGCAACGCCAGATCGATCAACCGGTCGAGTAATTGCGGATACGGCACGCCGCTGGCCTCCCACAGCTTCGGGTACATCGAGATCGGCGTAAACCCCGGCAACGTGTTCGGTTCGTTGAGGACCAATTCGCCGGTGGTTCGTGACAGCAGAAAATCGACGCGTGCCAAACCCATCAGGTCCAGAGCGCGGAACGCTTGCGTCGCGTAGGTACGAATGCGATCTGACAACGCGGTGTCGATCGGCGCCGGGATCAGCAAGCGTGATTCAGGATCGACATACTTCGCCTTGTAGTCGTAGAACTCCCCGTGCGGAACGATCTCTCCCACCACCGATGCTTGTGGCTCCAGGTTGCCGAGTACGGCTGTCTCCAACTCTCGCGCGCCAAGAATCGCGCGTTCGACGATTACTTTGGTGTCGATCTCGTATGCGGCCCGCAACGCCGTCGCGAGGTCAGCGGGCGAGGAGATCTTGGTGATCCCCACGCTCGATCCTGCGCGCGCCGGTTTGACGAACAGCGGCCACCCCAGTGGTTGTATCTGTGGAAGGACCCACGCGGCGTCGAGCGCTTGCGGCCCTTCGAAGACTCGATCGCTGACCACCGGAATGCCTGCTTGCTGCAACATCCTGCGGCATCGATCCTTGTCCATCGCCAACGACGAACCGAGCACTCCAGCACCAACGCAGGGCACACCCGCCAGCGCAAACAGGCCTTGTATCGTGCCGTCCTCGCCGCCTGCACCGTGGATGATGGGAAAGGCGACCTCGAGCGGCGGGCTGACGGCGTGACCGTCAGCCGTGCGTCGCAGGCAACGATCGCCGGGGAAACTGGGCCAGCGTACCGGCATCCCCTGCCCCTGATCCATGGCGCCGTCGAACAGTTCCACGCCGCCGATTCGAGGCTCACCACTGCGAGCCACGCCGACGAGGTGCACGTCGTAGCGCGACTTGTCGAGATTCTCATGGATGCCGCGAGCCGAGACCAACGACACGTCGTGTTCGGGCGAGCGGCCACCGAAAACGAGCGCCAACGTCTTTCGACTCATGCGTGCTTCATCCGTGCCTGAAGTGCGTTGAAGACCTGTCGCGAGGCACGCAGGCGCAAACGCAGCGACCCACCGTCCGGCTCGACGGCATCGACGGTCGCCATTCGATGCGCTTCGGCCAAAAGGTCGCCGCGATCGAGCGGGATGTAGATCGTGCCTGACAGTTCGCGCCCCAACAAGCGATCAGCGAGTAGCTCCGACAACCGATCCAGCCCAAAACCGGTGTGAGCCGAAACGATCACCGCGTCCGGCTCGCGCTCGATCAAGTAACGTTGCTGTTCGGGCGAGAGTCGATCGGCCTTGTTGTAGACCAGTATGCGCGGCAGATCGCCCAGGCCAGTTTCATCGATCACGCGGAGCGCCGTATCGCGCTGTTCCAAGCCGATCGGATGAGACGGATCCGCCACCAACACCAACAGCTCGGCCTCTCCCGCTTCCTCGAATGTGCTGCGGAACGACGCCACCAAGTGATGTGGCAACTTGCGGATGAAACCAACCGTGTCTTTCAGAAGGTAGATGCCACGCTTGCCCAACTCGACCCGCCGGACCGTGGGATCGA
>CAZAHQ010000368.1:0-4477 GCA_964484415.1 uncultured Acidobacteriota bacterium
ATTGCGGACTGATCGACGGCTCTCGGTTCCTCACTCTGCTGGTCGCCACTGCGTGCCTGATCGGTGCGCTGCCGTCGCGCGCGGCGGAACCGCGTCTGACCCTTGACGAAGATCCTCGCGACCCGACCCGTGTCACTCTCACGATCCAGGTGCCCGCACTGTCATGGCGCGACAACGCGGTCGGCACTGTCCCGTTGATCACCGGCTTCGGGCGACTCAGCGAGGTCGGGGCACCCGATCTTCCAGTCCGCAATCAGCGTGTGGCCCTGCCACCGGGCGGCGAATTGTCGATCGCCGATCTCGAGATCTCCTGGGAAGAGGGGATGTTGCCGCGTTCGGTTGCGCCGTTTCCATCCGAAGGGGCGCAGGTCGCCACGCAACTCGACGCTCGCTTCGACGACCCTGCGACCTGGTGGCCGTCGCAACCGGTCACGCTGTTGGCGAGTAGCACCTACTATCGATCGTTGCGCTTCGGCACGTTGCAGATCGCGCCGGTACAAGTCGATTTGAGGCAGGGTCGGTTTCGCGTGGCGCGCACGATAAAGCTGCTGTTGGAGCGTGACGCATCGCGTCAAGCCGATCTGCGCTCCTTCGCACCGCCATCGTCACGCGTCGGTCCGCTGGATCGAGAACTGGAAGCGATGAGCGAGTCGTTCGCGGTCGGCGCCTCGACGGTAGGACGCGCGTCGAGCCAAGCGGGAGCGCCGGCGCGCGCCGCGGATGCCCCCTTGACGCCGCCCACATTCCCAGCGTGGCAATTCGAGTTGAAGCAAGACGGTTTGTACCGGGTGACCTACGCATGGGCGCAGGCCAATGCGCCGGCGCTGCTGACGTTTCTGACCGCTAACGATCCTCGCAAATACCGGCTGACGGTGCAGGGGATCGAAATCCCGATCAAGGTCGAAGGGGAATCGGACGGTGTGTTTGGACCGGGCGATGCGATCGTGTTCTACGGTCAAGCGATCGGCGCCGTCGACCTGTACTCGGCAGATGTTTTCCAAAGCGGCGATTACACCGACACCAACGTCTATCGACTCGACATCTTCACCGGCGCCAAGCGGATCGTTGCGCGAACCGGTACAGGCGCGCCGAATGGCGTTTATCAAGTGCCGGCGTCGTTTCGCTACACCGTGCGGTACGAACAGAACCTGAGGTTCTTCGGAATTATTCCGCTGGACGGCACCGATCACTGGTACGCCGACTCGTTCTCGTCATCGACTACGGTCGATGGCACCTCGCAAGAACAGTCGGTGCCGACCCCCGACTACGCATCCGGTTCGGTGAGCGTGAGGGTCAAGCAGTTAGGGCTCAAGCCATCCGGCAATCCGAGCTATTTGCATCGCTCTCAAGTCTGGGTCGACGGCGTGCTGCGTAACACCGCCGATTGGGATGGCTACCGGGAGTTCGTGCAAGGCCAGGAGAATGGGGCGATCAGCTTTACGCCAGCGTCGCTCACACCGCTCACCAAAGTCCAGGTCAAGCTGCCGTTTCCGCCGCGCAACAGCTCGACAGCCGATTCGGTCAACGTCAACTGGGTTGAGATCGACTACGACCGCCGCTATCAAGTACAAAGCGACGCCTTGCTATTCGACGTCGACAACGCCGATCGAGAGCCGCACCTGGCGGGCACCAGTGGACTGGCCGAAGTTTGGGAAATCACCAAGAGCTCGCCGTCCGTAGCCGGCATGGCGATCGTGCTCCCCGAGCGCGTACCGAACGCCGCGTTCACGGCAGGAGAAACGCGCTTCTCGATACAGGTCGACGGCACGGCTCCCGCGAAGCGTCGATTCGTCGGCGCAGGACCGAACGGTTACTTGCTGCCGTCCGCGGTTCGCGAAGATCAAGCTCCCTCGACGCTCGATGCGTCGCTCGGAAGCAGTCTGCAGGGCGCCGGTTCCGGCGCCGACTGGGTGATCGTCGGGTATCGCTCGTTTCTCGACATGACGGCCGGCTCGCGGTTGCGGCAGCTACTCACGCAGCGTCAGGGGCAGGGGCTCGACACAGCAGTCATCGACATCCGCGATGTCTACGACGAGTTCAGCGACGGCATCGAAGATCCTGAAGCGATCAAGAAGTTCATGTCGTACGCCATGGCGAATTGGTCGCCGGCCCCGTCATACCTGGTCTTGGTGGGCGATGCGACGCGCGACTACAAGAACTTCTACGGCAACGCGCCGTCGCGGCAGTTCGTGCCGACCCATATGGTCGACGTCGCCACCGATCAGCAGTTGAGCTACTACCTCTCCGATACATGGTTCGCCGCCACGGCACCCGGCTCCGAGATACCGCAAGCGGCCGTGAGCCGGATCCCGGTGCGCACGCTGGCCGAGGCCGACGAGGTTTTCCGTAGGCTGGTCGCGTATGAGACGACGGCGGCTCCTAGTTCCTGGTCGGGCCGGGCGTTGCTTGTTTCTGAGAATGATCCCGACGGCTTCTTCGCGGTGCACAACGCGATTTGGGACGAGTGGTTCTCGGGCACCGCCGGACCGCAGGTTGCGACCAAGGTCTACGAAGCGGCCCAAGACGATTGCGTGGCGATGAATAGTTCGATCGACTCCAACGTCAACCTCGGTGCCGGCCTGATGACGTACGCAGGACACGGCGGCTATCAGGTGTGGGGTCGCGGCACATGTGCGTTCTTCAGCACCAAGACGAGCGGTGTCGACGATCTCACCGACATCAACAATCCCAATGCACTGAACTTCCAGGTACAAGCCAACTGCATCACGGGTCACTTCGCGCAAGACAACAGTCCAACCGGGACCGACTCGCAGATCGTGTTCATGGAGGATTGGCTGGTCACACCGAACAAAGGTGCCGTGGGCGGAATGGCCCCCTCGCACCTGGCCTTCGGCTTCGAACTCGATACGATCCTCAACCCGCTCTACGAAGAGGTCTGGGGTCCGCACAAAGCGCGCCTCGTGGGTGAGATCGATCGACGGATGCGCCGCGACTTCGATACCTTCAACAAGACGATTCTGCTGCGTTCCTTTGTGACCTTCGGCGACCCGGCGACGCGCCTGCGCATGCCGGCTCCTGCGACGACCACGATCACCGCGATCAACAAGGCGGCATCCGGCCAGCTGGCAGTGGCATGGAACTCCGTGGCTGGTGCCACCAAGTACCGATTGTTCCGCGCGGCGTCGCCGACAGGCCCCTACACCCGCGTCACCGAGACCACAGGCCTGGGGTTTACCGACACAGGCCTCTCGAACTGCAGCGAGTATTACTACTACGCCACCGCGGTCGATGCCTCGAACTTCGAAAGCCGCTGGTCCAACTTCAACCTGACATGCAACGGGGCGCGAGATCCGCAGGACTGCAAGGCGGGAATCCCCGAGAATCCCGTCGCGCCGGCGGCGCCGACACTGTTGTCCGTCAACGACACACAACGAGGCGGCCAACTCGAAGTGGTCTGGAACAACGCCACACGCGAGCCGGATGTCACGCAGTACACCGTTTTGTGGGGCACGACACCCGGAAACTACAGCCTCGGACAAAAGTCGACGACCGCGACCAGCGATCGGTTGGTGATTGGCGGGCTCATCGATGGGACCACGTACTACGTGGTGGTGCGAGCCGAGAACTGCAGCAAGGTGGGCGCCAACTCCACGCAGAGGAGCGGGGTCCCGCATCGCGTCGAGGGTCTCAATCCGCCACGGTCGACGTGGGACCTACGTGTGTTCAAAGATCCTGACGTCGATGGAACCGCCAATGTAAAGCTGACCTGGAGCGCGCCGACACAGACCGTGTGGGGCACTGCGACATCGGCGGCGAGTGTCGAGGTGTACGGCAATCAGACTGGGCCGGTATTCGCGATCGACGTCGCGCATCGCATCGGCACGGCAGCCGGGACGGCGACCCAGTTCATCCACGCCAATCAATTCCCGTCGACGACCGGCAATTGGTACTACTTGATCGTCACCATCGATGGCAGCGGCCAGCGCTCGGCGGCCGGCACCGAACTTCCCGATGGGATTCCTGATCTGAGGCTGCAGAAGCAGGCCGGCAATCAACTGCGACTGACCTGGTCGCCGATTACGCAATCGCTCCCGTATCCCGGACAGAGCATTGGTCATCGGTTGCGCGTCACCGGGTACAACGTCTACGGTCAAGCCGGCAACCTGCCACGCAGCAGTTGTTCGGCAGGCAATCGTCGCGCCAGTGATTTGGTGACGAGCGACGTGACGCTCCCGGCACCGCCGGATACGTACTACACCTACCAAGTGCTTGCGAAAGATTCGTACGGCAGCGAAGCGGTCTGGTGACGGTCGAGAATCACGAGCGTTCTCCCAGGCGTGTCAACTCGTCGATCGCCGGCGTGTAACCGGGGTGAAGTTGCCGCAACTGGCGTAACAACGAGACGGCGGCGGCTCGATCTCCTTGGCGCAGAGCGAGCAACGCCTGCCGGTGATACGCGTGCATCTGATTGCGAGCCGCGATCGTGGCGTTGCGGTCGGCGGAGTCGGCCTCGGCG
>CAZAHQ010000369.1:0-4474 GCA_964484415.1 uncultured Acidobacteriota bacterium
TTGCCGGAGATAAATCCGTCCCTTCCTCTCGCAGGCAAGTCTCGATGGACTGCGGCAGCAACCGCCGCCGCGCGACTAACTGTGCTTTAGGTAGAACGTCCCCGGATTGGGCGTCTTTAGGAGGTACGGGAACGCTCTAGGATTCCTTTGAGATCTTCGACGGTCTTGTCGCGTTGGGGGTCGGTCAGCTTCAGGATGTCTTGCAGCGCGATGCCGATCTGGGGGATGTACTTCGTGATGTAGCTCTTCTTCTTTTCTTCGTCGGCGCTGCGTTGGCGCTTGCGTAGGAACATCCCGAGCTTGCGCCCTACGTCCATCAGCGCGAGCCGGATTTCCTTCACGATCTCCGGATATCCGGCAATTGCTTCCTTGCTTTCGGACGTGAACGGCACCCATACCGACGCCAGTTGCACGAACAACACGACCGGCCCCGAGGGGGGCGCACCGCGCGATTGCTGCAGCCCGTATGCCTTCCAGTTGGTGCCGACGACCGCCTTGGTGATGACGCAGGCTCCCGACTGGTAGATCAGCGGCACGCGGTTGGCGAAGCGGAGCACCTCCATCAGATCTTCGGCCGGCAACTTGCCTCCGTAGGCCAGCCCGGCTTCGACCAAGAACGGATTGCCGCGATAAACCGCTGGCGGCCGACTGCAACTGGCGTAGAAATCGGCGCTGATTCGGGCTCGCAGGTTCTGCTCGATCAGCTCGGCACCGGTCGGCACCAAACAGTTGGTGGGAGGAGCGAGAATCTTGACCTCGGGGATCGCACGGTAGATCCGCTCGACCGCACGTGTGTCGATCGTGGCGGCGCTGGCCTTGGCAGAGACTTTGGCTTTGTCACAGATTTCCGACGCTACCTTGGGCGTGACGCGCGAAAAACTGTGGACCAACGTGTCGACCACGCGACGATCGGTCGAGTCGCGCAGAATCTTCAGCAGCGTTCCCAACTCAACCCCGTGCGGATGAGGCTTGATCTCCTTGGCTTCGGGGGGGAGTTCGTCGGTGACACGCTTCCAGAAAAACGGTTCGGCCTTCGGGGAGCGATAGGTAAAGGTGGCATGCGGGTTAGCCAGAGCGGTCAGTTCCAGAAACTCATCGACGCTGCGCTTGCCACGCAAGAACTCGCCTTCCAGCGCAATCACCACCTCGGTCCCACGCACGAACCCCGGTTCGTCGACCACTTCGTCCTTGATGATTTCGGGTTTGTTGCGGCGCGTGTCGATCGCGATCTCGTAGTGATGCGCCGGCCGGCGCGGACCGGTGCGCGAGGTGATCGCCACCGGTCGCCCGGTGGTCAGCAACCCGTACATTCCGGCCGCGCTGATCCCGATCCCTTGTTGCCCGCGCGACTGGCGATAGCGGTGAAACTTCGATCCGTACAAGAGCTTCCCGAAGATTTTCGGGATCTGTTCCTTCACGATCCCGGGGCCGTTGTCGCGTACCTTCACGATGAAGCGCTTGTCCGACTCCTCGTGAATCGTGACCTCGATCTCCGGTACGATCCCGGCCTCCTCGCAGGCATCGAGCGCGTTGTCGACCGCCTCCTTCACCGTGGTGAGCAACGCCTTGCGCGGGTTATCGAACCCCAGCAGATGCCGGTTCTTGGTGAAAAATTCGGAAACGCTGATATCGCGTTGTTGTGAGGCCATCGATTGCGCATCGATCACGCGACGCCCGCTGCCGCTTTTCTTCCCGCGCGAGCCGCGTGCCTCGGTGACCGGCGCCTCGTCCTCGCGCTCGAGCACCGCCACGCTGCCGACCTCGACCGGTAGATCGGTCAACCCCTCCTGATCGAACAGCGTCGCTTGTTTGGCGGACTTCGCGCCGCCCCGAGAGCTGCTGGTTCCTTTCGCCATGCGCGAAAGTGTAGCGGAATTCACGCCGCCGGATTCCTGCTCAGACCGTTTGGTTGCTGAGGGG
Organism: uncultured Acidobacteriota bacterium; assembly: GCA_964484415.1. Classification (GTDB taxonomy): domain Bacteria; phylum Acidobacteriota; class Polarisedimenticolia; order J045; family J045; genus JANNUT01. Next base: position 1,921 of record CAZAHQ010000369.1, read on the forward strand.
AGAAGGCTGGATAGAATACGCGCCCCGATGCAGACCCGCGGCTTGATCGACACGCTCAACAACCTGTCCCTGGGCGAATTGGCACTGGTCACCCGGCGTGTGGGTGAGGTGCGCGACGAAGTCCTGGCGATGGATCAGGTCGAGATCGCGGCGATCCTCGACGAATCGTTGCTGTGCTTGGCTGCGGGCGACCTGAGGACGTTCCGCAAACGGATCAACACGGCGGTCAGCCGTCTCGGACACCTCAAACTCCACACATCCGAAACCGTTCGCTGAGCCTTTCGACGCTCGGTCTGAAAAAATCAGAAATCTACGGGTCAGGTCGCGATATCTTTCGGCGGGTTCTGCGGTGGCGCACACCGCGAAGCATCGGACGGTGGAGGGGCTCGACATGATTGGCATCACGCGTCGGCGCGCTGGGACAGTTGCGCTCGTCTTCGTCTCGTTCTGTCTCTCGCCTACCTGGGCCCTGCAGCCCCGCATCGAGCACCTGCGGTTCGACACCAAAGCGATCGAGTCGCCACCTCCACTCGCCGTTCGCGCGATCGCGAGCACTGAGTTACCAGGCTCCGATGGATTGCGCCGTGCCTGGGATCGATTCGCGCAGGACAGCGGTGAGTGGCAGGCCTGGATCGATCAGCGCTCGGGGCTTCCCACACTGGCGATGGGGCGTGGGCTCCCATGGTTTCCGGTCGACGGTGCACAACCCTCGCTCGAATCGCTGGCGGAGCAGGCCCGCAACTTTGCGTCTCAGCACTCTCTGCTGCTTGGCAATGTCGTTGCGCAGATGACGCTCGACGAGCAGGCCTCGGGACCGGTTGGTGAACGGGTCTGGCATCTGACTTTCCGGCAGCAGATCGGCGGTGTGCCAGTCGACGGCGCGCGTTACGACTTTCAGTTGGTGCTCGGCAAGCTGGTCGCTTTCGGTGCCAGTCAATGGAGCGAGGTTCGACGCAGCGCCCAACCGCAGATCGCGGCCGAACGGGCGCAGGTTGCCCTGGAAAACTACTTGCAGCTTTGGGCGCCGAGCGAGGTCGAGTATCGCGGCAACGCCTCGCTACATCTCGTTCCGCGCGATCCGCGGGGAGCCGTCGGGTCTGAGTGGCGTGGCACTCGTGGTCGGGGACTTGACCACGACCTGGTGTGGCGCTTCGTCTTCACCGTTCCGGAGGAGCCAGCGCTGTGGATCGCCGATGTCGATGCAACGACCGGCACGGTGTTGTCGCTGCACGACGACACCCGCTACGAACGAATCAAGGGGGGTGTATTCCCGCTGTCCAATGACGGTCAGGGAACAGAGGGGATCGAGCAGGCAGGGCTTCCGATGCCGTTTGCCGACTTCACGATCGACAACGGCGGCGAGCAGTTCTCCGATGATTTCGGCAATGCTCAATGCCAAACCGGGACCGTCCGCACCAGGCTCGCCGGTTCGTACATCCGAGTTTCGGATGCCTGCGGGGCGATCAACGAAGCGGGATCGTGTGCTGCAGGTGTCGATCTGAAGACATCGCCCGGCACCGACTGTGTCGTGCCGAGTGGATCGAGCGCCGGTAACACGCACGCTGCGCGCTCGTCGTTCTATCACCTCAATCGTGCGATGCAGACCGGTCGAGGCTGGCTGCCCGACAACCTCTGGCTGCAATCGCAGGTCACTGACAACGTCAACATCAACAACACCTGCAATGCGTTTTGGAATGGCACGGTCAACTTCTACCGCTCGGGCGGCGGCTGTCGCAACACGGGCGAATTACAAGGAGTGTTTGTTCACGAGTGGGGTCACGGACTCGACCAGAACGACGGCGGGGGGTATGACAACCCGTCGGAAGCCTACGCCGACATCGTGGCGATCTTCAACGCGCGCGAGTCGTGTGTCGGCCGCGGTTTCTACCAGAGCGGCAATTGCGGTGGCTACGGCGACACCTGCCTGAACTGCAGCGGAATTCGCGAGATGGACTGGGATACCCGCGTGCGGCACACACCGGCGACTCCGCAGAATTTCCTGGCGACCAACTGCGGTGGTGGCGGTGGCCCGTGCGGCAAAGAGGTGCACTGCGAAAGCTACCCCGCCGCCGAGACGCTGTTCGATCTGGCGACGCGCGATCTTCCCGCGACCGGCCTGGACCTGGATAGCGGCTGGCAAACCGCAGAGAAGCTCTGGTATCTGTCGCGCAAGGGATCGGGCGGCAACGCCTACAACTGCGCACTGCCGAGTTCCGATGGCTGCGGCACCGCGAGTTGGTATCACAAGCTGCGTCTGGTCGATGACGACGACGGCGATCTCGCCAACGGTACGCCGCACGGTGCGGCGATCTATGCGGCGTTCGCGCGGCACAACATCGCCTGCGGAGCGGCAACCGACCCAACCAATCAAACGCACGCGAGTTGTGGACCGCTCCCAAGACCCGCGATCGTGCAAGCGAGCAAGTCGGCGAGTTCGGTCCGCGTCGCGTGGACGGCGGTGCCCGGTGCAGCGCGCTATCGGCTCTATCGCAGCGACCTCGGTTGCGATCGGGGTCAGGTGATCGTCGCGACCGTCAACGCACCGACCACCGCC
>CAZAHQ010000370.1:0-4472 GCA_964484415.1 uncultured Acidobacteriota bacterium
GACGCCACCGTCCTGGTCGCCGCCGATCACGGCGAGAGCCTCGGCGAGCACAACGAGCACGGACACGGGCTCTTCATCTATCGGCAGACAACCCACATTCCCTTGATCATCGCCGCCCCGCAGCGCGGCTTGTCCGGGGTCAGCGTTGCGGCCACAGCGCGGATCGTCGATGTCGCGCCGACGTTGCTCGAGTTGGTGGGACTGCCGGGCGCACTCGAAGGACAAGGGCAGAGTCTGTTACCGCTGATGGCCGGCACCACGTCAGGAGATCCGCGCAGCGGCTATGCCGAATCGTTCTATGGGCGGTTTCACTACGGTTGGTCCGAGCTGCGCAGCGTCGAGAACGGCCGCTGGCGATTGATCGAAGCACCCAAACCGGAGTTGTACGACCACGGCAACGACCCGCAAGAGTTGACCAACCTCGCGGCGCAACAGGTTTCGGTGCTCCACGAGATGCGAGAGCGGCTTGCAGCGCTGGATGCCGAAACGCCTGCGGCGGCGGCCGCCGTCCCGGTCGAAGAGGATGAGGAGACGCTGTCGCGGTTGGCCTCGTTGGGATACGTCGGAACCGTCAGCGCGCCCACCGATACCAGCTTTCGCGAACTGCCCGATCCGAAGGACCGAATCGAGGTCTACAACCTGATGAACCACGCGCGCGAGCTGCTCAAGGACGGGAAAGACGAACAGGCGCGCGTCCTGTTCGAACAGGTCTTGCAGCTCGATGACAAGACGATCGACGCTTGGTATTTGATCGGCAACACGTATTACAAAGCGCGACGTTGGCGCGAGGCAGGGGAGTACTATCGCAAGACGCTCGCGCTACGCGCCGATCACGATTACGCGATGATCGGCCTGGCCGACACGCTGACCGCGGAAGGGAAACTCGACGACGCGGTGTTGGGATACGAGCGGTTCTTGAAGTCCGACCCGAACAACGCGCAGATCACCTATCGGTTGGCGCAGGTGCTCTTGGATGCAGGCCGCAACGCCGACGCCGCGCGCTGGTTCGATACCACGTTGCAACTCGAGCGAGGGACCGCCCGTGCCGAGGTCGGCAAGTCGGTGGTGGCGTTTCGCGCCAAGGACTACGCCGCGGCGGTCGCCGCCTTGCAGCGCGCCCTGACGCTCGACCCCAAGGCCAAGCATGCTCGTTACAACCTGGCGCTGTTGCATGAGGAATCGGGCCGGCCGCGGGACGCGATCGAAGCGTATCGGGCGGCGTTGCTCGACGATCCCAAGGACTACAAAGCGGCGTTCAATCTGGGGCGCCTGTTGGGGCAACTCGGGGACCGCGAGGGTTCGATGTCGGCGCTACGCCAAGCGTGTGAGGTCAACCCGCGTTTCGGCACCGGCCGTTTCTTCCTGGCAGGAGCGCTACTCGAACAAGGCACGCTCGACGAAGCGGAACGCTGGGCGCGCGAGGGGTTGGCGGTCGATCCCCACGGACAGTTCAGTGCGCTCGGCGAGTATGTATTGGCCGACGTTTTCAGCCGCAAGCGGCAGACGAGCGAGTCTGCGGCGGCGCTGGCCCGCGGACAGCGCTTGGAGGCCGATGCCAAACGACGCCGCTTCGATCACGAGGAGTTGTTGCCATGAGTCCTGCTCGCATGGACCTGCCCGGACCGAACGCGCAACGCCTTTTGGAGCGCGATGCGCTCGTGGTCTCGCCTTCCTACCCGCGTGACTATCCGTTCGTCATCGAGCGTGGGCGCGGCACACGTGTGTGGGATGTCGACGGTCATCGTTTTCTCGATTTCGCAGCCGGAATCGCCGTCTGCACGACGGGGCATTCGCACCCCGATGTGGTGCGTGCCGTACAGCAACAGGCCGAGAAGTTCCTGCACATCAGCAGCGACTTCTGGCACGAGGGGTTTACCACGCTGCTGGAGACGCTCAGCGAGATTGCGCCGTTTCGCGGCGGTGCCAAGACATTCATCTGCAACTCCGGCACCGAGGCGGTCGAAACCGCGATCAAGTTGGCGCGACATCACACCAATCGGCCACGCTTCATCGGCTTTCACGGTGGGTTTCATGGCCGCACGCTGGGGTCGCTGTCGTTCACCGCTTCCAAGCCGGCGCAACGCCGCGGGTTCTTTCCCGGGATGCCGGGCGTAACGCACGTGCCGTTCCCTGATCCGTATCGCCCCCGGCTCGCGGTTCGCGCTGACGGCGAAGGGTTGGGCGCGGCGACGGTGCGATACATCGAGGACTTGATTTTCAAGACCGAGTGTCCACCCGAGGATGTTGCCGCGTTCCTGATCGAGCCGTTGCAAGGCGAGGGCGGCTACGTCGTGCCGCCGGACGATTTCTTCCCGTTGCTGCGCGGGTTGTGCGATCGGCATGGAATCCTGCTGATCGTCGATGAGGTGCAGTGCGGAATGGGGCGCACGGGGCGGATGTGGGCGATTCAGGAGTGGAATGTGGAGCCCGACATCGTCTGCAGCGCCAAGGGTATCGCCAGCGGACTGCCGCTGGGCGCGACGATCGCCAAACCGCACGTGATGAGTTGGAAGCCAGGCGCTCACGGCAACACCTACGGCGGCAACCCACTCGCGTGCGCCGCCGCCAACGTGACGATCGGATTGCTTCGTGCCGGGTTGATCGAGAACGCGTCACGACAAGGATTGCGCCTGCTGCAAGGCTTGCGTGGCTTGCAGGCCAAGCACCCGTCGATCGGTGATGTGCGCGGCCGAGGTCTGTTCATCGGTGTCGAGTTCGTGCGCGATCGGCAGACGCGGGAACCCGATGCACGGCTGCGCGATCGGATGGTGAGCGAAGCGTTTCATCATGGTTTGTTGTTGCTGGGGTGTGGGCGTAGCGTGGTGCGCATCACGCCGCCGTTGACCGTCAGCGATGCCGAGTGTGACGAAGCGTTGGCGATTCTGGATCATGTCATCGGGCTGGCCGAGGCGGCATCATGATGGCCCTGCTGACGAGCTTGCTGGCCGTCGCGCCGGTGAGCGCCGCTCCGGCCGCCGCGCCCGCGACGTTCGATGTGCTTGCGGCGTTGCAGCAGTACCTGCAGATCGACACGCAAAACCCGCCAGGGAACGAGCTGAAGGCCGCACAGTTTCTCAAAGCGATTCTCGATCGGGAGGGGATCGAGAACGAGTTGTTGGAAGTTGCTCCCGGCCGCGCTTGCCTGTGGGCACGACTGAAGGGAGATGGCTCGCAGCCCGGTTTGATCCTGTCGCATCACATGGACGTCGTGCAGGTCGAGCGAGCGCGCTGGACCGTCGATCCGTTCGCCGCCCTGATCAAAGACGGCTACCTGTACGGCCGCGGCACGCTCGACATGAAGACGACCGGAATCCTGCACCTGGCGACACTGCTACGACTCGAGCGCGAGAAGATACCGCTGGCGCGCGACGTGATTCTGTTGGCGACCGCCGATGAGGAGGTCGATGCGCTCGGGATGAGCGCGCTGATCAAACGGCGGCCCGAGTTGTTTCGCAACGTGGCGTTCAGCCTGACCGAAGGGGAGGTGATCGACGAGGTCGACGGCGCGGTCCGGTCCTACAACGTCGATATCTCGGAGAAGGCGGCAGTGTGGTTGCGCCTGACAGCAAAAGGCCGCGCCGGTCATGGCTCGGTACCATTCAAGCAAGACAACGCGGTCGAGTCACTGCTCAGCGCGCTCGAGCGAATTCGGCGTTACGAGTCACCCGTGGTGGTGCTGCCGGCGATCGCTCGTTACTACGCGCGATTGGCTGATCGGTTCGACGGTTTGGCTCCCGACAGTTTGCGCGACCTCAGCCGCGCGATGAATGACGAGGCCTTCCGCACCGCATTTCTGGTCACGCCGGAGCGAGCGGCACAAGTTCGCAACACGATCTCGATCACCGTCTTGAAGGGAGGGCCGCAAACCAACGTGATTCCCGGCGAAGCCTCGGCCGAGTTGGATTGCCGCCTGCTGCCGGGGCAGGATCCCGCGGCGTTCATTGCTGCGATTCAGGCCCTGGTCGCCGACCCCAACGTGACGGTGTCGACCATCTCGCCGGTGATCGGAGCGTCGGCCTCGCCAATCGACAGCGCCTTGATGCATGCCATCGAGAGTGTCGCGCGCGAGGTCGACACAGGGGTTCCGGTGGCCACCACGATTCTTACCGGGTGGACCGAATCGAGCTTGCTGCGGCCACTCGGCATCCAAGCCTACGGCTTCGAACCGTACCGCATCTCGCAACAGGAGAACCGGCGCGTTCACGGCGACGATGAGCGGATCTCGCTCGAGAACATCCAGCGCGGCGGTGAGATCCTTTACCGGGTTGTGCTAACGCTGTGTGCGCGCGGCAGCCTGCATTAGGTCGCGAGCGAGCGTTGCGTGACCACGATGTTCCGCTTGGCCAGTTCATCGCGATAGCGAAACGGGTCGATCGCCAACTCGCGCTTGTGTACTCCCGGCGCGACCTCGCCGCGAGCGAGCATCGCGGCCACGATCGCCGCATCGAAGCCGGTGCATCGCTGCATCGCGG
>CAZAHQ010000371.1:0-4455 GCA_964484415.1 uncultured Acidobacteriota bacterium
GCGCGACAAGACATACCCATTTCCCGAACAGATCTATTTCAATCGCGCCATGGTGTTCCGTCACGCAGGGAAGGTAGAAGAGGCGCTGAAGGAGCTGCGACGTGCGGTAGGAATCAAGCCGCGCTATTACCGCGCCCACTTCGAGATGGCGGGCCTGCTGATCGAGTTGCGTCGCAACGAGGATGCACTGCTTGCGTACGTCGCCGCGGAACCCGGCTACACCAAGGACGCTGAATATCATTTCCGATATGGATCGGCCTTGGCGCGTGCCGGCGACAAACCCCAAGCGCAACGTGAACTGCGCCGCGCGATGGAGCTTGCTCCCGGATCGGAGATCGCCGCGCAAGCGAGTGATCTGCTCGGGACCTTGGGCTGATGTTTGGAACGCTCCGCCAGAAACTGAAAGAAGGTCTAGCCAGGACGAGAGAGGCGCTGTCGACCGGGTTGGCGCGGTTGGTGCGGCCGGGGCGAACCGTTGACGATGGGTTGCTCGACGAGGTGGAAGAGCTGTTGGTGCTGGCTGATCTCGGTCCCGAACTTGCCGCCGACCTTAGGGCGGGACTTGCCAAGCGAGCGCGCGGACAGAGTGTCGAAACTGTCGAGCCACTGCTCGAGATGGTCCGCGACGAACTGCTGGCGCTACTCCCCCTGCTTCCACCCGAGCCTGTGCCGGCTCGACCTCCGCGCGTCACCTTGGTCGTCGGTGTCAACGGTTCCGGCAAGACCACGACCACGGGGAAGCTCGCGGCGCGATGGGCGCGCGAGGGACGTGGTGTCGTTGTTGCGGCTGCCGATACCTTTCGCGCTGCCGCGGTAGAACAGCTCGCGCTGTGGGCCGAGCGTGCCGGTGCGCAGGTCGTGCGCGCGCATCACGGTGCTGATCCTGCGTCGGTAGCATTCGACGCCACGCGTGCTGCGATGGCACGCGGCGCGCACGAACTCCTCATCGATACCGCGGGTCGACTTCACAACAAGAAGCCTCTGATGGACGAGTTGGAGAAGATTGGACGTGTTGTGGGGAAGGAGGTCGACGGAGCACCGCATCAGACGTTGCTGGTGCTCGACGGCACGACCGGCCGTAACGCCGTGATCCAAGCGCGCGAGTTCTCGCGGGTCGTACCGGTGGGAGGGCTCGTACTCACCAAGCTCGATGGGACTGCCAAGGGAGGTGTCGCCATCACTATCGGACGCGAACTCGGGATTCCGGTGCGCTATATCGGGGTTGGAGAGGCCGTCGATGACTTGCTGGACTTTGATCAGGACGAGTTTCTCAACGGGTTGTTGCAGCCGGTTGGGAGCGGTCCGCTGACCCGATCGCCGTGACGAATCAAGCCGATTCGAAATGGATGCAACGCGCGATTGAACTCGCCACGCGAGGCGCACGAGCCACAGCACCCAATCCACTGGTCGGCGCCGTGGTTGTTTCGGACCAGGAGTTGGTGGGAGAAGGGTGGCATCGGCGAGCCGGCGCCGCACACGCCGAGGTCGAGGCTCTCCAACAAGCAGGGACGCGGGCGCGTGGTGCAACCCTCTATGTAACGCTCGAGCCGTGTGCGCATCATGGCCGGACCCCACCGTGTGTGATGGCGATCGCGGCCGCAGGAATCAGGCGTGTTGTGGTCGGCTTGGTCGACCCCGATACTCGCGTCTGTGGCGCCGGCCTGGCAGCACTTCAGGCTCAGGGCATGTTGGTGACGCTGGCGAGCGATGCTGACCGTGATGCCGCAAGTCGATTGATCGAAGACTATTTAGTGCATCGTACCCAAGGTCGGAGTTTCGCGGTGATGAAAGTTGCGGCAACACTCGACGGGCGGATTGGCGATCGATGGGGTCAAGCACGATGGATCACGGGAGATCCTGCGCGTCAGGTGGGCCGCGCATTGCGAGATCGGTACGGTGCGATTCTGGTTGGTGCCGGTACCGTCATCGCAGATGACCCCGAGTTGCTTCCGCCTACCATGCCGCCCGAGGGCGGGCCGTACCTTCGTTGCGTCGTGGACGGGGCGCTGCGCGTTGCGCCGACCGCCCGTTTGTTCTCCCGCATGCACGAATCTCCGGTGGTGATCTTCACCGCAGAGAGTGCCAGCGCCGCGCGGCGAGTCGCGTTGGAGCAAACCGGTGCCGAGGTTGTGGTCTTGCCTGACCAGGAGGGCCGTGTTCAAGCCCGTTCTGTTTTGGAGAGTCTCCACACGCGAGACGTGCTGGGTGTGATCGTCGAGGGTGGGGGACACACGCACGGTCAGTTCTTGCAGGCCGGGGTGGTCGACAAGGTCCACTGGTTCTTGGCGCCGCGCCTGCTGGGTGATTCGGGAGGCGCCGCCGCCGTAGATGCTGGGCCGCGCGCGTTGGAGGCGGCGTGGAGTCTCCGAATTGCGGGGTTCGAGCGCGTAGGGGACGATCTCTCACTGACGCTCTACCCGAATTGAGATGAGGGCGAAATGTTCACCGGTCTGATTGCTGGTCTCGGGCGCATCGGGTCGACACGGTCCGTGGGTGCGGGCTGGCGTATTGAGATCGAGCACGAGCTTGGCGAGGAACCAGTCAAGATTGGTGAGAGCATCGCCTGCGATGGCTGCTGCCTAACGGCGATCGAGCCTGGCGCCTTGCGATTCTCTGCGGAGATCTCCCCGGAGACTCTGTCTCGAACCGGGGGGCTGAGTCGTTGGCGGCGAGGGCGGCAACTGAACTTGGAACGAGCCCTTCGAGCGGGTGACAGACTGGGTGGACACATTGTGCAGGGGCACGCCGATGGGCTGGTTCGACTGCTCAGTACTAAGCCTCTGGCCGGCGGTTGGCGCGTGCTTCGTGTCGAGCTTCCAGCTCCTGGGAGATCATGGACGATCGAGAAAGGTTCGATCACGCTCGATGGTGTAAGTCTCACGATTGCCGATCTGGGCCAGAACTGGTTCGACGTCGCACTGATACCTCAGACACTGTCGTCCACGACGATCGGACAACGCAAACCGGGCGACCGGTTGATCGTCGAGTACGACCTCTTCGCGAAGTACGCAGCTCGTGCTCGCACACTGCCACCGGCGAGGTGACTCATGTCCTTTGACAGCATTCCCGCGGCGCTCGAGGACATCCGTGCAGGCCGGATGGTTGTGGTCGTCGATGACGAAGATCGCGAGAACGAAGGCGATCTGACGATCGCCGCGCAGTTCGTCACACCCGAGATCATCAACTTCATGGCCACCCACGGACGCGGACTGATTTGCCTTCCGATGACTGAGGAACGGCTGGATGAGTTGAAGATCCCGCTGATGGTGAACGAAAACTCCACTCGCTACAAAACCGCTTTCTGTCATTCGATCGAGTCCAGGGTGGGAACGACAACCGGAATCAGTGCAGCCGATCGCGCGCGCACTGTCATGGCGGCGATCGACCCACGCACCCGAGCGGACGATCTGGTCCGTCCGGGTCACATGTTCCCACTGCGAGCGATGGACGGCGGCGTGCTTCGCCGTGCTGGACATTCGGAGGCGGCTGTCGACTTGGCGCGCTTGGCGGGACTGTATCCAGCGGGGGTGGTGTGCGAGGTCATGAACGACGATGGGAGCATGGCTCGGGTTGGTGATCTGGAGCAGTTCTGCCTCAAGCATAAGTTGAAGCTGATCACGATTGCTGACTTGATCCGCTTCAGGATGTCGAACGAGCGGTTGGCGCGTCGCGTCGCGTCGCCGAAACTCCCCAACGCCTTTGGTGCTTTCACGCTTCATGCCTACGAGAACGATGTCGACGGTCAAACCCACCTCGCGATGGTGATGGGGGAGATCCTGCCGAATGAGCCGGTGCTCGTCCGTGTGCACAGTGAGTGTCTGACGGGCGATGTCTTCTTGTCACGACGCTGCGACTGCGGTCCACAGTTGCGAGAAGCGATGGAACGAATCGGTCGCGAGGGGAAGGGAGTCGTTCTCTACCTCCGGCAAGAGGGGCGTGGAATCGGCCTTCTCAACAAGCTGAAAGCCTACGAGATTCAAGAGCAGGGACACGACACGGTGGAGGCCAACGAAGCCCTCGGATTCAAACCCGACCAGCGTGAGTACGGAATTGGCGCCCAGATCCTTCATGACCTTGGTGTTCGGAAGATCCGGCTGCTCACCAACAACCCGCGGAAGTTCGTGGCGATGCATGGCTACGGTCTCGAGATCGTTGAGCGGGTTCCAATCCAGATCGACGCCACTGACGAGAACCGTGCGTACCTGAGAACGAAGAAGGAAAAACTCGGCCACCTACTCGACGAGCCCTAGGTTGAGCGGGGCAGGGCCAGGAACCGGCTGGAAGTCGGACCGGGCCCGGATCGATTTCTCGCCCGCGACCGGACCGTCGTTCACCCGACACGTCGCGATTTTCAGCCGCTTCCCGACCTCGAGGGGCCTATGACCGCGACATCGCCTTCGCTCGGTGCGCGCCGCCTAATTCCTTGACCCCTCAGGGGCTTCTGCTACCCTAGGC
>CAZAHQ010000372.1:0-4454 GCA_964484415.1 uncultured Acidobacteriota bacterium
TGAGAGTGATCGATTCACCGGCCGGCTCGCTGCCGCTGGTGACGGTCAACTGAAAGCTCTCGACCAGCGAAGGGTTGAGATTGCGCTCGGGGTCGCTGACCGTTACCTGGATCGTGCCGCCACATGCGTACGTGTCTTGATGAAACGTCACGACGAACGGATCGGCCAATTCCGCCAACGTCGCGACGGCGGTGCGCACAGTGGCGTAGAAAAAGGCCGGGTTGCCGCTATTGGCGATGGTGTCGGTCGACTGGTGGTAGAAGGGATAGTTCCCACCGTGGCCGCAGTAGTTCTCGTTGTCGGTGATGCCGATGATCGCGGGGTAACCCTGATCCCAAAAAGACGCGTGATCGGAAGCGGTGAGGCTTGGGCACGAGAATGCATCGACCACCAACCCGGTGCCGTAGGTCGTTGCGTTCTGCGCGAACAGCTCGCCCAGCCACTGCGAGAACGAGTTGTAGCTGACATCGAGATTCTCAGGATTGGGGATTCCGTCCCCTTCCCAACCGGGCATGTCGAAGTTGAGAACGCCGCGTATGTCATCGCCCCGTTGCCGCGCTGCGGTGGCATACGCATCGCTTCCAAACAGCCCTTGTTCTTCGCCGGTTACGTTGAGGAATCGCACCGTGTTGCGATACGAGTGACAGGCGAGTGCTCGCGCCCCTTCGAGTACCGTCACCGTGCCCGATCCGTTGTCATCGGCCCCCGGAGCGACGCCGGAGGACGGAAGATCATCCAGGTGCCCGACCAGGATGTAGATCCGCTCAGGCTTGATCGCTCCGGCGATCTCGGCCACGACGTTCGGTGCATGCGATGCATTCCAGTTATCGAACTGTGGCGCGTATCCAAGGCTGGTGTATCGATCGAAGCAAAGCTGTGAGGCATCGCGGCAACCGACCGCGGTGGAGTAGCGCGTACCTGTAGGCGGATTCGCCGCAACCTGCTCCCAGGTCGACTGGATCTGCGCGTTGGTGACGCGGCCGACGATCTGCTGCACCAGCGGATTGGGTGTGGCGCCATCCACGGACCGTCGCAGTGCAGGGGGCTCGAAGGTCGGCAGTTGCAACGGCTGGCGCGACAGGCGCGTGACGCCGAAGCAACCGGGGCGCAGCGCCTCGGGCAACGCACTGAACGGCGCGACACGCAGCAGCGCGAGGTTCTCTTCGCGCAGCACCACCGTGCCGAAGCTGTCGAGGTCCAGCGTGGCGTTGCCGCTCGCGACCGGTGTGAGCAAATAGTCCCAGCGCTGACTGTCGCGGTCGATCGCTGTTAGCTGGTAACCCATGGTCGCGAGTTGGGCGATTTGCGAATCGTCCCCTTCGACCAACAACGAGCCGAGGAACTCCGCGATCACCGGGACGCCGGTGGTGCGCAGTTGCTGGAGGTCATCGGGGCGTTGCCGCTCGACCCTTACCAACGTATCCGCGAATGCAGCGCTACTGAGAAACGCCAGTGTGGCGACGAAGGCGGCCGAAATCGTTCGCATTGTGGGGCTCTCCGCTCGTTGTCGAGCGCCGGAAGGATACGAGCACCCGACCTCGCCGGCACTTGCCTTCGGTTGGTTCATTCTTGGCCCGGCTCACTCGGGGGATCGAGACGATGGTCACCAGGCACCCGACTCCTCGAGTGAGACGGGATTCACACCGTTGTCGGTCCTCGCCAGCGCGACCATTCCGTCAATCTCGTCGGTCCTCGTCCGTTCGGTCGGCCGTTCCGGTGCTCACCGGTATGACGTACGGGATCTGTTTGGCGGCAGCGGGGTGCAACAACAGCAGCGCCTTGAGAGCCGCATAGTGTGCGCTCAGATCGAAGTCGTCAGACACGTATGCTCGCTCTATCAGTCCCCGCCACAGAATGAGTTCATCACGCAGCGCAGGTCGAGGAACTACCTGGGTCGCGAGCTCGGCAAGTCGCAAAACACGCTCATAGGCCAGGCGTCGGGAGCTGCGGTCCGCTTCGTCAACCAACTTGGAGGCGCGGTTCATTTCGTTGGCGATCATGAGCAACTGTTGTTCGACGGAAAACTTCGCCCATCTATCACGCGAAAGCGATTGATGCTGGGTCACGATTCCTCCGTACCCCGACCGATCAGTGCGAAGACAATCGCCCGCATCGCGTCACGCAAACCACTGTCCTGAAGTTCCATTCCCGGGTTCCCCTGGCCTGGCCGAATATTGATGAGCGCGGTGAACTCGATGCACCGTTCCTCACCCTTCCCGGGGTAATAATTGCCCCCCCAGAGGCTCGCCTGCTGACTCCCGCTGGCCAAGAGTATTGACTCCGCATCAGCGTGAAGTTCACCGCCCAATGCAACGCACTTCCGATCGAGATCGGCCACGAACTTGACCATATCCCCGAAGTACAAAACCACGAGTCGACGGAGCTCGCTTGGATCCACCGGCCTATCGACCACGATGATCTCCGGCTCGCCCACGAATGCTTCTCCTACCCGACGGTCATCTTACCGCAGGCGCCTATCAATGATGTGGTGCGACCCTTCCCTTGTCCGATTCAAAACGCGAAGACTTGGCTCGCCGAGTGAGTAAGCGTCCGGCAATCCCACCGGGCACGCGGAGCAGATCGAGCCGAAACCCGCTCTCGATCTGCTGACCTGGCTGGACCAAGAACCAGGGAAGAGGGCAGTTCACCGCGAGCCCTCCTTGCGAGTCAGGATCTCGAACACTCCATTAGTACCGTCGCTCGATGTGAGTTCTATCTAATGACTCTCCAGCTCCAGTATCCGTCGGCAGTTGAAGTGTGATGGCCGACGGCAACGGCCAGGCATCACCCTGCATGAACGCAGCCTCGTGGTTCTCCCACCAGCTCAGAAGCACCGCTGATTGATCCCCCATGATCCAGCCACCGATCGCGCCAGCTCCAGCGCGCGCGACTGCCTGGTCCATGACGATCGTCTTGATGATCCAGTCGCAATTAAGCAGCTCCTGATTTCGATCCGTTCGCTGGAGTGAGCGCAGCTTCTTGAACAACAACGGCACCACTTGCTTCCCAAATCGCCGCAGGCTGTAGACTCGCCATTCCTCTCTGAAACCACGATCCCCTAGCGCCTTCATCGCTCGCTGAGCAGTATCTGGGGGAGTTTTTGAGGGGCGCATGCCTGCAGGCGCGGTGCCGGATATCCAGAATGATTTCGCAGCGGCAATATCCTTCCTGCAGTCTGCGCAGTAATCCGTCAGGAATCGAAATGTGAGCCCTGTTCTTAGGGCCCCGTAGACTACAGCGCGCCACGTTGGCCGGCTGACCGGGCAGTTCGGGTTTCTGCAATGCGCAGAAGCACGAGAGAGGTCGGGATAGTCGTCGAGATAGGAGTGTTGCGGATTGGAAGCGAGCCCAAGCGCATGTCCGTACTCATGAAGCAACGTCATCTCTTCAAGCCGACGTCGGCTTAGCCAGAGGAACGCTTCGCCATCGAGTGTGGTCTGCGCAATGCGTATTCCTGAAGTTGGTATCTCGATACTCTTGACGCGACCTCGGATAGGGCGCGTCTCGCCGAAGTAGTCCGCCTGGCCCACGTACTGCAAGAAAACGGGGTACTCCTTTTGAGGATCGATGCCATCGCACTGAGCCTCGTCGTCGGAAATCCATTGGCACGGTGGGGCGGAGTCCGTTCCGCGAAGCAATGCCTCCTTGCCAGAGTAGCCGCTGACACGACGCCGAAAGGACTCGAGCGCCCTGAGGTCAGGCTCCCGGCCTTCATGATTTTCAACAACGATCAGGACTCGCCGCTCGCCATCGAGAAGCGGCCTCGTCAACAACCACGGGACATGGTCCGGCGAGTCCGGTGAGAACGGGGTTCTCGGGTGGCGGAGCACTGCTGCGCAACCGCACAGTTGCAGGGTGAGCCACGCTGCGACGAGCAGTCGGACGGCTGCTCGCCCAACGGTACTCTGGCCTCCTAGTGGCTGACGCTGCCTGGTCGGCGCCAGAAGTTGATGGCAGCTTTCCTTGGTCCGGTGAGGGTGATGCGAATCGCGCGAGACCTCGCCGATCGACTCGCCGCCCTCTCGAACCAGGCGCACGGTCTCTTGCTTCAATTCATCCGTGAACTTCCGCCGTTTCCTCTTCATCGCTCACCCCTCGAGGCATTCTCGCCTCATTGGGGGTGTCCACTATCTGTAGGGAAGCCCATGATGACGTCAAGCGGGCCGCGCGCGGTGTAGCCCGCGCCATATACGAAGTCCGACCAGTCTGCGGCAGCCTCCGGTCGCCCGCTTCCACGCCATGCACCCGAGGCAGGAGCCATGTGCGTTAGCAGCGCACGCACGGATCTGAGCGGGAGGCGTCGGATGAACGACGTCCCTACCGTGACCGCTAAGGGCATTCTCCACTTGTCGTATATACCAAGTCATCACCACGATCGCGCGGAGGTGTCGCATTGCAACCTAGACAAGATGACTTCGGGAAAAGATGTAGGCCGACCCCCGTACTAATCGCGG